>NC_011060.1:1022500-1182500 GCF_000020645.1 Pelodictyon phaeoclathratiforme BU-1 | reverse complement strand
GCGGGAAACCATGTGCCCGGCATGTGCCGTCCATTGATTGGTACGATTTCCCCGGAATACTCAAAATAACCTTACTCGGAAAAATGGTGAGCAAATCGATGTATATGTGTAAGTATACGATATATTTTGCGCAATAACAGTTTTATCGGTTCAAAAGGAATGACAATACCGCCAGTTTTTACTTTATATCCCCAAATAAAGGAAAGAACTCGCCCGTGAACTCTTCAGTGTTGCACAGATCTCGCCGATACTGATGCTCATGTTTTTGCTCATGTTTTTGCTCATTTTCTTAGCCATCTGCACTCTCGGATCATCATTGAAATTTTCGGTACTCCTCCTTTTCTTCCTTTTGCCCTTGCTGCAGTAAGGTCTGCCTGGGTACGTTTTCCAAGCCATGACATTCGATGTGATGGCTTGGCCAATCTCCTTTTTCAGCTTCTTGTTCAACCTGAAAGTCGGATAAATCGCACACCTTAACTGAAAAACATCGCCACCTGGGCACTGTTCGATTCGACCACGATATCGACCTACTCCGAGAACCTGTACCATGCCTCCAGAACTCGAATGGTATGCCAATATCAGGAGTGAAAAGAGCCGACGGGCATACCGAAACGACGTGAAAGAATTATCCCGATTTCTCGGTATAACAGAACCGGAAGAGATGCGCATGGTCATAAGAGCGCACCTGCTTGCCTGGCGAACCGATCTCGAAAAGCGTAACCTTGCTACCGCTACTATCCGCCGCAAGCTTGCCTCGATCTCTTCGCTTTTCGACTACCTCTGTGAACAGAATGCCGTGTTGCATAATCCGGTTCTTGGTGTGAAACGCCCTGCTGCCAATAACAACGAAGGAACGACTCCTACCCTTGGAGACAGCCAGGCAAGAATGCGGCTGGATGCTCCGCCGGCGAATACTCTTAAAGGTAAACGGGACAGGGCAATTCTCGCTACCCTGCTCTACCACGGATTACGCCGGGAAGAACTTTGTCGGCTACAGGTTAAAGATTTACAGCAACGGAGCGGCGTGCAGCATTTGTGCATCCACGGTAAACGGGAAAAAATCAGGTTTTTGCCGATGCATCCGATGGCTCAGCGGTTGATTGACGAGTATCTCGAAGCTGCCGGGCGCCGTGATGACCAGAAGGCCCACTTTTTCGACCGGTAAAAAAATAATATCACAGGAACCTTGCTCAAACCGCTTGATCCTCATGCAGTCTATGCCTGTATTATCCGCAAATACGGAAAAGAAACCGGCATCAACGCCAGCGTTAACGGGTTCTGCGTCCACTCATTGAGGTCAACAGCGGCAACGAATGCGCTGGAAAACGGCGCTGATATTGGAAAGGTTCAAAAGCTCGGTCATGCCAATGTTTCAACAACACGGCTTTATGACAGAAGAAAAAGCAGACCGGAAGAAAGTCCGACGTTCAGGGTGAAATATTGATCCTTAATCCGCGATAAACCCAATATCTAAGTAAGGCAAAGACGCGGTAATATCATATCTTTGAAGGACTACCACGTTATCCACCATAAAAATATGGCAGAAATAAGTTTCGAAAGGGCATGAAAATAGCTCATTATGATTAAACATCTTAAAATGACCAATGTCGGACCGGCTCCAAAGATGGAACTTGAGTTCGGCAAAAGACTGAATGTAATTACAGGTGATAACGGCTTGGGTAAAAGCTTTTTGCTGGATATTGCCTGGTGGGCTATGACCCGAAAATGGCCAGCCGAATTGAACCCCAAACTTACCTCTGGCAAAGTAGCTTTGCCTACAGATAAAAAGCATGAAGCCGAAATCGATTTTTCGTTTTCGGCGGTATCGAAAACAAAGGGCTTTATCAGCACATTTGAGCCGCGAGGACAAAGCTGGACAGTCCAGAAAGGTCGTCCGGCAAACCCCGGACTGGTCTTTTATGCGATGGCTGATGGTAGCTTTGCTGTTTGGGACCCGGCACGGAACTACTGGAAATCGAAAAACCCTGACGAAAACAAGGAACGACCTGCCGCTTACGTTTTTAGTCCGAAAGATGTGTGGGATGGACTGCAAAATCAAGATGGCACGTGGCTTTGCAATGGTTTAATTCGGGATTGGGCTGGCTGGCAAAAGGAAAAGGGAAGAGCCTTTGAGTCTCTGATCTCTGTACTTGATGTTTTGTCACCATCCTCGACTGAAAAAATTGTAACGGGATCGTTAACACGCATTAGCCTGGACGATGTAAGGGATATGCCTACATTGAAAATGCCGTATGACCAAGAAGTGGCAGTCGTCCATGCCTCATCAGGTATGCGTCGAATTATTTCGCTTGCCTATTTTCTTGTCTGGTGCTGGGAAGAGCATGTAAAGGCCAAAGAGTTATTGGGCGAGGAACCTGAGACGAATACAGTTTTTCTGATTGATGAAGTCGAGTCGCACCTGCATCCCAAATGGCAGCGGACGGTTATTCCTTCCTTGATGAAGGTGATAAAGCAATTGACCAAGTCCCCTGACATCCTATTGATAGACGATACCGATCCCGTGCATCCCCATCATACACTGATGATATCCGATGTTCAACTGATAGCCGTAACTCATTCCCCTTTGATCATGGCTTCTGTGGAACCCCTGTTTGACGAAAATCAAGATGCTTGGTTTGACCTTGATCTGGTCGGTAACAACGTTGAACTCACACACAGACAGTTTGTCCGGCAAGGTGATGTCCGCAGTTGGCTCACCAGTGAGGCGTTTAACCTTAAATCCGGCTATTCGATTGAAGCTGAAACAGTTCTGGAAGAAGCCGCTTTGGCGTTAAGTAACGAACAGTTCAGTAAAGACGACGCTCTCTCACTGGAGCAGCGTTTGCGGGCAGTTCTCTCTGATACTGATCCATTCTGGATGCGCTGGCGGTTTGTGGCTGAAAAGAAAGGATGGTCGTTATGATTCATGTTGATGCACAAACCGAGCCAGATTCGTTCAATTCGAATGTCCGGCAAAAGGGACTTGCTCGGCTCATAGAAAAGAACATTCCTCTTGATAAACCGCTACCGCCAAAAACTGATGTTGAGCCTTATTGGCGCTTCTGCCTTGATGATTTGCATACAACTTATAACGGTTGCTGTGCTTATTTAGCTGTTTTTTTCGAGCGGGTCACAGGAGGTGGTTCAGTCGATCATTTCATTGCTAAATCAAAACGGGCTGATTTGGCTTACGAGTGGAGTAATTACCGCCTTACGTGTTCTCGCATGAATAGTCGCAAACGAGAATACGACGATGTACTTGATCCTTTCGAGATAGAAAATGGCTGGTTCCGTCTTGAACCTATTACTGGACGAATTTATCCCAATCCAATATTAACGCCTGATCAGCAGAGAACCGTTCAGGCTTCGATAGAACGACTGAATTTGGATGATGCTGGATGTCGGGAGATACGAGCTCGGCATTATCAAGATTATTGTGAAGGTGAATACACCGCCGAGTTTTTAAGGAAACGTTCCCCTTTCGTATGGTTGGAGGCCCAGCGTCAGGGGTTGCTATAAGGGCTCTGTTCAGACGCTTTACCGATGGATTCCAGCATCCAATAATCATTATCGAGCTTTAAATCCGTTTCCTGAATCGACCCCAATTAAGTGAAAATAGCTGTTACAATGGACCAATTACGCTACCCAATCAGGCTCGTAGAGTGTGATCATAAACATTGTGCTGTGGTTTTCGATAGGAAATTGTTAACATGGATGAATTGGCAAAACTAGTGTCAAAACTGTTTGATGAGGCACTTGAGAATGAAAAGGATTCTGGATAGGCACTCGCTTACCTGAGCAATTAAGCCATTCCGACTGCAAGGGTCGCCTCACCTGTTACCCCCTTCAGGTTTTCAAAAGAGAAGTGAGCAGCACCTAAAGTATTAGAAGCGTCACAAGCATATCATCGAATACATTTGCAGGGGTAGGCTAAAACGTTTTATGATAGGTGAAACGCCCTGCAAGGAGGTTTTTGCCAGACTTACAACCCAACACGCCCGCTTCAGCAAATAAATCGGCAGAACCTCTCTGTTTTTGTCATCCTCAGACCATCAGTTACCTCCCTTGTCATCTGAGGATTCCATTCCTAGCGTTTGCTGGTGATCTGCACTGCCACCATCTCCCGCTGCCAGTTGCTCCTCAATGAAACGCTGCATCTCCTCTTTCTTTGGCAGCTCCAGCAGATACTTGGAGACAAAAAGCTGATTATCAATTCCTGCCAAAGCAAATTCAACCAGAGAGTGGTTCTTATGAGTACACAAAAGAATTCCTATGGGTGGATTGTCATCTTCACGCATCATACACTTTCTGTACCAGCTCACATAGGTATTGAGCTGACCAATGTTTTCATGGCTGAACTCGGCAAGTTTCAGCTCAACCAGCACATGGCATTTCAGAATACGATGATAAAAAACCAGATCGACAAAGTAGTACTTATCGCCGATCAAGATGCGTTTCTGAAGCGCTTCAGAGCAGAAGCCTTGCCCCAGTTCAAGGAGGAAATCTTAAAACTTGTCGATAAGCAGATCTTCGAGCCGCGACTCTCCCATGACCTCTTTGGATTTCAGCCCGAGAAATTCAAACAAATAGGGATCGCGGATATCAAGGAGAGGGCCTTGCCGCTCTGCCTGCTGGTGAGTAAGCCTCGAAAGCTTTTGCTTGTCGCGGGAAAGGCCGGAGCGTTCATAGTAGAGACTGTGAATCTGCCGTTTCAGCTCACGCACCGTCCAGCTTCCCTGAATAGACTCTACCTCATAAAAGCTACGTTTGGTCGCATCTTCACATCGCAGCAGTTCAGCAAAATGACTGAACGAAATCCTGCTCAACAGTTCATCGGGCGCAACCCCCGATTCGGGAGACAGTGACTCCCGAAAGTTGACCGTGGTCGCGAATGGCAAAAGCTTGCTTATCAATTCGGGAGACAGCGACTCCCGAATTGAAGGGTAAGTCAAATAAAATTTACGGTATCGCCTCAGTTCCCGTGCTTCTGACCGGCTGACACCCGCCAGCATCAACCGTTCAGATAACTGCTCAATAATTTTGTCCCCATATCGGGCGCGATCGGCCCCCCGCAACTCGTACTCGGAGATATAGCAACCGATAAGCCAGTTGCGAAGCGTCAGGCTGGTGTTAACCGCCCGGGAAGCTTGTGCCGCCAGTTCAGCATGAACCTGCCCGATAGCAGCAACAAGTTGCTCGAACGACAATGAAAATAACGCAGGAGTTGCCATGCTTACACACCCTCCCTGTTTTCAACGGAAGTTCCAAGATTATTTTCGTTAACTCCTTATAAGAATTATTTTTATAAGGAAAAGATATAAAAATTGTAGTCCCTAAATTGATGTTGAACTACATGAGGGGCTTCGCGTTGGTGTGGTGTATGCACTCAAAACGCTTGCCGAGAGGCTTGGTATCAGCAAGACACTTGGCAATACCTGCTAGCCCTCGCACTTCTCCACCTGTTACGAGCAGATTCAACCTTCCCTCACGGATTTGTCTACAGTTTCCTGCGGGTATTTTTCCGACGGCTTCACACAACGCAATTTATTTATCCTGAATGTATTGTTGGGCTCCGCTGACTGAACAACTGATCCGTTTTACTGGA
This sequence comes from Pelodictyon phaeoclathratiforme BU-1, assembly GCF_000020645.1. Lineage (GTDB taxonomy): Bacteria > Bacteroidota > Chlorobiia > Chlorobiales > Chlorobiaceae > Chlorobium > Chlorobium phaeoclathratiforme. Next base: position 1,176,895 of record NC_011060.1, on the reverse strand, counting down.
CAACTCTACTACGCGACTTCACGTCGAACTGACAACTATAAGACAGTCCAAAGTTTTTAAAGAAATTACATGGACTTTAATTCATTACATAAAAGCGTTTTACACACCAAGCAACTCTCTTAATGTATTCTGAGATCCACTTCTTGAAACAACCCTAACTTGTAAAAAGCTACACATTCTCTTCGGTACCATGATGCGCCGACCAATTTGAAATATGGATATCATAGAACCTTTCCAAAAATGATTCCCCCCTGGTATTTCTATGAGGAAATTCTTCCTCTAACTCCAGCCATCTATTATTCGGTAGCCGATCAAAAGGAATGAATACGTGAGGCATGACTTCAATAGGCTTATTAATAACATCATCATAGTTGTGTGCTTCAACATATTCCAATACAGCCTTAAGCTTTTGGCTAAGAGGAAATAACAGCCTGCGCTCAATTCGTGAGGTGGTAACTAGCTTAATGCGTTTCGCCTGATCGTCGGTGACGGTGATTTCGGAATATGGCTCCTTATCTGGGGATGCCTGTGTATCATCATAACCAAGCGCATTATTAATTTCATTGGGAGCACAATTAAATAAAACCTTTCCAAGTGGGGCAATAATATAAGCTTCGTCACATATATTTATCAACTCTTGCTTAACCTGAAAATGTTCTGATGTGCGTGCCAATGGTACCGGACATGGAGGATCATGACGTCTGATGCGAAGCCAATTACCCGTTGTCAAAATAATTATCAAAAGCCTTCTATGTACGTCTGTGGTTGTTGCACTCACATTGTCAATCCTATCAAATTCGTGGTTAGCATAATCTGTACGCAGTGATTTTATTGCATGAATCGTCTTAATACCTGCAACGCCGGAAAAGATTGGCATTGGGTGACCCGGCAGACAATGACATTCGACGGCGAGTGGGGCATATCTGCTTTCACGTGAAATACATGCGTGCTCCATAAGTGAGTCAATTCCTGCTAAATTATTGGTTACAATGGAAAAGTGATCAACCCAACTTTCTCTATTGTTATAACTGCGAACACACTCGCGTCCAATGTTTTCAAAAAATGGATATAGCGTCGTTCCTGCGTCCATTATAAGCAACACTCTAGCTGGCTCATCGCGATCCTCAATTAATCTTTTACAGCGTCGCAATAGCAGTTGAGCAAATTGTTCTGCAATGTGTTCCTTTTCTTCATGATAGTGCAAACTGCGTGTGGCAAACAGTGTTTGAGCGTGCGGAGTAAGTTTCGCCTTAAGCAATGCAGCAGTAGCCCAACTGGAATCTTTTGTCAATTGATTGGCGATCTCGCTGGAAAAAAAAGCCGAAACTTCCCTAAGTTTTGTTGTTTCTTGCTCCAGCCATGTCGTATGCCGCTCCCTTTCTTTTTGCTCCTCGTCTAGCTGTCTTGTACGAAATTCCAGTTCCTGCTGATAGCGCGTGCCTTCTATTATTTGAGTTTTTCTTTCATGGGTGTCTCATGCAATGCATCCTGAAATCGACCCTCTGTTTTTCGGATACTGGCCAAAGCCTGATGCTCTTCTCCTTTGAGAAGATGGATAATCCCCACCTTTGGATCAATCTGTTCCAATTTCTTAAGTACAGAAATATTCTTCAGGTGTAAGGTTTCAGCGTTCTCGAGCTTGCCGACACTCTGATACACTTCAGCCATGTTTCTGCGTAACGAAATCGCCTGAATAGCGTCAATGGGATCCCTGACATCCGTGGAAATATAATCAATGTACTCGCGTGATTGCTCCGCGACGCTCTCCAGGATATCCAGACGTCCAAATTGCTGCAGTTTAGGGTGAAGGTCCAAAAGCAAATAATTGAGGAGCTGCTCTGCCTCGGCGCGACGCTGCTCCGCCCGATTCCATTGCATAATACTGAATAGAGCAGCCGTTAGCACGATGACAAACATAACGGTTGCGACAGTTGCAGCAACCATCCTTTGTCGGCGCTGTCGCCGGCGGTGCCGATCATAAAGCGAGTCGTACTTGATATCCAGCAAGGCAGAGACCGTTTTGAGGAGCACTTGTTCTTTCGATTGTCCGGCAAACGAAATACCGAGGAGGTCGACTTCAGTGCGCAACAGGGATAGCGGCAGACATTCGTCTACTGCGTCCTTGGCGTAAGGGGTTCCCTTGATGATCACCGGAATCACAAACTCATGGCCACGAAGGGTCAGAAAATGACTCACTTCCATTTCGACCCATTCCGATTTCGCGCTGTCAGGCGAGCATATGACAATAAGAAACTGCGACTGGCCAATCTCTTCTCTCAATGTCCTGACCAATGAACCTGATGATAAATCTGCTATATCCCTGAATATCGGGCGAACATGCCTGGGAAGTTACCCATCAGATTTCCGGAGTACAGCATTGGGAAGCCTATAGGACTCAAGCTTTCGATGAAGCCATTCTGCAACCTTTGCATCAGTGTGGCTATAACTGATGAACGCGACATATTGGTATTGTTGTCTTAATTTAGCTGTGTTCATGGAAAAACTCTCGTTCGCTGTTCAAAATCCCGAACTTCTTACAGTATCTCGTTTTTTTTCGGATAAGTCTTCTAAAAAAATAAGCTGAACAAGAAATGCTTCTTCCAAGCTCTGGATGCATTAAACCCTGTTCAGCACGTCATCCAAAGAGCGGGCCACAACATACCTTGCGGGGGTTTCGCAAATACTGAGCGCCTTGAAGTGAGCTTTGCCGCACTCAATCTTTGCACTCTCCTTGTCACGCAGGTCATCGGTAAACAGGCTGCTCTTGGTCTCGACAACAAAGTAGATTCGCTCTTCGCCATCCTTTTCGACGAGTACCGCCCAGTCGGGATTGTAGGTATCGAGTGGTGTTGGAATCCTGAACCATCCCGGAAGCTTTGCATAGACCTTGATGGCCAGATTCTTCTCCAACTGATCAGCAAAAGTTGCTTCGGGATCGGAGTCATAGACCACCTGCTCATAGACTGATTTCTGAACCGGGATAAGGTTCTTGAGGTAACCAGTAAGTTCCTGTTGCTCAAAAAGCTCCTGGGCGTAAAAATGTTCGTCACCAAGGCGGTGATACTTGATGCCATCCACAACAGCGAGTTGCTTGCACCGCTTGATGGCTTCGGCTGCCAGCTCAATGAACTGTTGCGGGTTACGCTTAAAATCGTCGAGTCGCTCACTTCCGATCAAAATACGATGAATCGTGCGGCGGGTCAGCCGGGTACGATCCTGCAGATCCGTAAGAAGGTCAGGCAACTCAATATCGTTTTCATCAAGCACAACCGTTGCGGCACCACTCCGTTCAGTAGCTTCAACGCCCGATTTACCAATAACGATTTCAGCCTTGTGCCACTGCATGCGTGTCTTCAAAATGGCGGGAGCATTCTGTAATGCCTTGATGCAGCTCTCCACCAGCTTTTCATTGTCGAACTCCACCCGATAGGTCGTTTTATGCTTGATACGCTCCCAAAGCTCTTTGAATTCCGGACTGTGCAGCACTGCCTGCCGGGTGTGTACCTGTCTCCGCTCATTCGCATTCTTGATTTCCAGACGTCCTGCAAGCTTTTTCAGTACAGCGGTAATCTGATCAAGCTGTGGCCTGAATTGCTCCGGCACAAGAAGAGTCCCCTCCTTGAGCGCACTTTTCAGCGAATCCTGCACCTTGCCCTTACTGTCGATATAGTTCTGCTCTTTCAGATGCTCCCACAAGAGCTTCGACTGCTCGAATCCAAGAGGAACTGAGACTCCTTCGTCAGTAGTAACGGAAATCGCCGCAAACTGGTGTTCTTCGACAATCCCGAATCGAATACCGGTTTCAGCCTCAATCTCTCTCTGAAGATTTTCGGCAAACTGCTCATAACTCTCCGTTGCAATAACCGTCAGCGTATTGACTTCAAATCCACGCAGTCGCAGACCGTGCTGATTGACGCATAACCGCAGACCACGCCCTATCGTCTGGCGGCGTTCACGCTCTGAGCCCATTTCACGCAGTGCACAAATCTGGAAGACATTGGGGTTGTCCCACCCCTCCTTGAGTGCAGAGTGAGAAAAGATGAATTTCAGTGGTGTCTCCAGTGAGAGCAGCTTCTCTTTCTCCTTCATGATCAGGTTGTAGGCCCGTTCAGCACTTTCACGATTGCCCTGATTGTTCTCCTCGGTATTGGTCCAGCCACCTTTTTTGTCGATCGAGAAATAGCCGTTATGCACCTCTTCGGGGGCATGCGTCAGGTCAACCTCACTGAACAGTGTAAAATAATCAGGCAGCTTTGCCGCCCGGCGGTACTCCTCCTCGAAAATGCGGGCATAATCGCCCTTCACTGAGTTACCGTCACTGTCGTAAGAGCGGTATTTGGCAACCTCATCAATAAAGAAGAGCGAAAGCACTTTGATACCCTGCGGGCGCAGACGCAGCTCCTTGTCGAGGTGCTCCTTGATGGTACGGCGAATCATCTGGCGCTGAACGGCAAGAGCATCCACATCTCCATACGCCTCGCCAGGTTTCAGGAACTGCTCACCACCGGGGAAGCGCAACTCCATAAACTCCTTGCCCTTTTCAACACGAATTTCACCGATAGAGCAATCAGCATAGATCGCCCGTCCGGTAACCATTTCAAGATTATCACCATCAACCACAACACTCTCTTTTCGCCTGACACCGCTGGCCGTCATCTTGTCGAGTTCAACGAGTGCGGAAATCCTGCCCCGCTTGTTCTCAACCTTCAAGAGACGAACATAAGGCTTGTTGAAGGCATCTTCCACCGTAGCGGCAGCAATCTCAATCTGCTTCACCAGCCCCTTATCGTGCGCATCAACCGCATCAAGACGATAAACCATCTGGTGCTTGTCCACATGCGTAGCGGAATAACGCAAGGTACAAAGCGGGCTCATGGCATCGAGCGCGGTTTTGCCAGCACCGGAAAGACCACCATCCACACTTTGCGGTTCATCAATAATCAGGATGGGCCGCACCGCCTTGACAAGATCAATCGGCTTTTCCCCGCCAGTAGACTCATTGGCACCCTTACCGTAAATATTATTGACATCCTTTTTGTTGATGGCGCCAACCGTCATCACCATAATCTGGATTTGCGAGCTGGTGGCAAAATTACGCACCTGCCCCAGTTTTGAGGAGTCATAGAGGAAATATTCAAAAGGTACTCCGGCATAGAGCCCCTTGAAGTGATCTTCGGTAATCTGAAGGGTTTTGTAAACCCCCTCCTTGATAGCCACTGACGGGACGACAATCACAAACTTGGTAAAGCCGTACCGCTTGTTGAGTTCAAAGATGGTACGCAGATAGACGTAGGTTTTGCCCGTTCCGGTCTCCATCTCTACCGTGAAGTCGCCGGAAGCAAGGGTTCCGGAAGGCGGCAGGCCGTTGCGGAGCTGAATATCATGCAGGCTTTTGAGCAGGTCATCATCAAGCAACGTAAGCCGGTTGCCAATGCCAAGATCACTCTCCATGCCAGGAAACTGCATGTCTTTCGTGGTCGGCATGGTAACGGTAAACTCCGTGCGGCAGATCTCCTGCCCGCGAAAGAGGTCGCAGACCGCTTCAACCGCCTGTAGTTGATAGTCAAGGTTCGGTTCAAAGTGCAGTTTCACTCCTGACCCTCCTTTCTGGCTCTTTTCCTTGCTTCAATAAGCCCGCGTTCACGGGCAAGCTCACGTTGCAGCTCTTCCTCAGTCGGCAGAAAAAGCATATATCGTGACGCAAAAAGTTGTTTGTACTCATTGAGCACCGAATACCTCGCCACCACCTCATCGTGTTCAGCACAGAGAATCAACCCGACCGTCGGGTTATCGCTATCGCTACGCCGCAGCTCATCAAACATCCGTGTATACATCTCCATCTGTCCAATATCCTGGTGCGTCAATTTCCCGATTTTCAGGTCAATCAGCACAAAGCATTTCAACAGATAGTTATAAAAGACCAGGTCAATATAAAAGTGGTGCGATTCGGTTGTCACCCGATGTTGCCGGGCAACAAAAGCAAATCCCTTGCCCAGCTCTAACAGAAAAGGCTGAAGATGTTCAATAATGGCGGACTCCAAATCCGATTCCTGAAAACAGCTCAATTCCGGAAGGCCAAGAAAGTCGAGTATGTAGGGCTGTTTGATAACGTCTATAGGGTTGCTGACCACTTGGCCTTCACTGGCCAGTCTGAACACACCCTCTTTGTCCCTGCTTTTGAGCAGACGGGCAAAAAGAAAACTGTGAATCTGCTTTTCGAGGTGGGAAACATCCCACCCTTCCTTTTCTGTTTCAATCTCATAGAAAAGGCGCTCATTGCGGTTTTCGACCTTCAGCAGTGCCCGATAATGGCTCCAGCTTACCGAAGCTGAAAACCCAAGCAATTTTTGGCTATCAGCCGCAAAAGAGAGATCATTGATGAGACCCTCTCCGGATGTTGTTGTATCCAAACCACTCTTGACGTCCAATTGGCCACATGGCTTGTGGCCAATCTCGCTGACACCAAAACCAATGGTATCGAATTGGCCACTTGAGAGGTGGCCAATTGCCGGAACACGGTCAGCATAAACCCGATAAAACTGGCGGAAATATTTCAGGTTCGAGTTTGAAAACCCTTTACCATATCGGGCAGTAAGTCCTTCAGAAAGTTTGCGCAAGAGTGTTTCGCGATACCCGGCACGCTCTTCACCTTGCTGCATTTCAAGCACAATTTCACGTCCGACAAGCCAATAGGCAATCACCATGTTGCTGTTGACTGCCCGGACCACATTGGCCCGAGCCTGATCCAGAATCAGGATGACCCGGCCCATCAAATCATCAGCTTGATCGATACTCTGTTTTTTGGTTGCCATGGCTACAAGCTCCTTATGATTTCGAGGCCATGCTGCTGAAGAATGGCTGCAAGGTTGGTCTTTGCAACATCATCAGCAAAGGCACTATCGCGGAAAACAGAGGTCGTCTCTCCTGCCGGAGCAAGCTCCTTGTGCCATGCAACAATGCCTTGAGCCAGAGGCTCAACCTCATCAGGGGTGATATGAGTAGCAAGGCAGACAAGCAACACACCACCGCCGACGGAGTGAACCTCTTTGCCTGCAAACGTCCGTTTCTCGATAGGGACACAGAGGTCAAGGCCAAGTTTGAGGAGCAACTCATAGAAAATGTCCGCCTCGGTGCGATCTCCTTTTAGGTGTTCAATGGAGTTAAGAAGGGTAAGCTCAAGGTTGTCGCGATCCGGTTCCCAGGTATTGATGTTGCTTGAATCAAGCTTGAAGACGCGGAAACCAAAGTCACCGGGGAAAAGTGGGTTCTCATCCTTGATTTTCCGGGCCGCACGGCGGAGGCGCTCTTTTGTGAGTTCGACTATGGTACGAGGTTTGCCTATTTGATCGCAGTAGTCGCCGGAAACCCTTTGTTCATTATTTTCCAAGTATAGCTGTTCGGGAAGTTGAACAAGAATATAGCGTCTATTTCCTCCATCAATAACATTCTGGGCCATCAAAGCATGACCAGTGGTACCGGAACCAGCAAAAAAATCCAATACAACTCCATTAGGCTCACAACCGAGAGCGACGAGCTCTTGTATTAATCCAACTGGTTTTGGGCTTTCGAAGATGGTCGGATTTCCGAATATTGCACCCATTTCATTAGAGCCACTGGTATTGAGTGGAACAAAATCCCAAATTGATGGGTAGGTTACCCCCTCTTTCACTTCGCACAGGAAACGTTTTAACTTTGGCTTTCCTCGTCCATTCTCACCAAAGTAAATCTCATTATTCGCAAGAAGGGTAGCAATAGTCTCCCTTGAAAATCGCCAATTCCCGTTGTTCCCCGGAAAATGCTCCTCTCCTGTTTGTGGATTGACTATTGGGAAGTTCAATGATTTAACAAATCGTCCTCCCTTAATGTTGGCCATGAGATCACCCGGGGCCCATGGGCCCTTGGCATGATTGTCAGGATTTTTATATCGGGCAATTTGATCCGCCGATCGTTCTCTATGCTGAAGTTTTACTGAAATAGCGTTTTTTGCGAAACAGAGAATGTAGTCATGGTTTGCTCCTATAATTTTGTCGTTTGGAGGAGTGCTTCGTTTACGCCATATAATTTGAACTACAAAATTTTCGTCACCAAAAACTTCAGCGCATAACTTTCTAAGGTTATCAAGCTCACCATCATCAATACTGATAAAAATCACCCCATCTTCTCTCAGCAAATTCCTCGCCAGCTTCAACCTTGGATACATCATGTTGAGCCAGTCGGTATGAAACCGGCCGCTGGCCTCAGTGTTACTGCTGATTTTCCGGCCACCCTCAATCTGGCCAGTGAGTTCGAGATAATTTTTGATGTTGTCCTGGAAGTTATCGGGGTAGACAAAATCCTTGCCGGTGTTGTATGGTGGATCAATGTAGATGAGCTTCACCTTGCCGGAGTAGCTCTTCTGCAACAGTTTGAGCACTTCAAGGTTATCGCCCTCAATCATAAGATTTTTTGTGGTCTCCCAATCCACACTCTCCTCCGGGCAGGGGCGCAGGGTGCCGGTGGATGGGGTAAGGGCAAGCTGCCGGGCTTTACGTTTGCCGTGCCAGTTGAGCCCGTACTTCTCCTCCCGCTCTTCTACTGTGCCACCGAGCAGTTGGCGGAGCACCTCAAAATCAATCTTCCCTTCCGTAAACGCTTCAGGGAAGAGCGTTTTCAACTGCTCAATATTGCCCGCCAGAATATCGGCGGATTGGGCTTCAGGGTCATTTGCGGTTAACGGCTTGATGGTCGCCTCTTCGTGTTCGGTCATAATTTTTGTTTTGTTGTTGCCAGTTCTGCATCAATCCGCTTGAGTTCCAGGTTCAGTTCCACCTGCCGGGGTATCTGCCTCTCTTTTGCCGCCAGAGTGCGCAGACGACCGATCTCTTCCTGCAACACACCGCACTCCCGCAAAGCATCACGGCGGGCAGCAGCATATTCGGCGTTTTCGGCAAGGGTAAAATTCCCCGTAACTCTTGCAGCATTGAGGGCCACCATTGAGTCCAGCCAACCCTGATAGAGAGCATGGAGATTGGTGCGTGGTTGACTACCAAGTGCGAGCGAGTTACGGAAATCGGCCATAATATCCGCATCAACTTCACGCGACCATGCAACGGAAACAATATCGCCCTCAAGCACTGTTTTGCCAGCCTCACTCTGCGACCACCTCTTGTGAGCAACAGAGAGCGATAACGGTGCACCCTGCTGGGTCAAAAGCAGAACAGGATAAGGAATCGCCCGATGCACCAGTTCCACCAGCCGCGTGGTTTTGGCTCCGTCACGCAAGGTAAGCAGCAAAACGGCAATTTCCAGATATTCATGGCTTTCGTCCCGGAACTCAGGAACCCCGACAGTGACCGGCTTGAGTGCCGCAATCCAGATCAGCTCTTCAATCCCCTCATTGATAGAGCGTTTGTCGGCGGAAGTGGGTGCACCGTTTTCAAGCAGCAGCTTCCTGGGTACCCGCTGGTTCACCAGGCTGCTTTCGGGCAGGTCAAATGCTGCGATCAGCGCTTGACTCTTCATACGGTTGCCTCCGGCAGAATAACAAGGTATGCCATCACCTCAAAATCGTTGATGCCAGCGAATTCTCCCTTCATGGCGTGCGTACCGCCGGGAGTAAACAGGCTTGCAACGGCTCGTTCCTGATTCTTTCCAGCCACGGAGGCTACGGCTGCAGCAAGCAGGCGTTGTGCTGCAAGCATCTCTTCACCCTGTTTTGTCGCCTTGTCGTAACGGGCACACGCTCCGGCATCGGCCATATCACGACCGAGGCAGAGACGCTTGAGCCGGTCAAGAATCTGCTTGGCTTGTGTGTAGGGCAGAATCACCGAGCCATCGTCACCAACATGGACGAGGTAATGGGTGCCAAGCGGATACCCGGCTTCAGGAATTCGCCGGGCCGCTTCACCCTCGGCACGCAAACAGAAAATAATGCCCGGAGCGATATCCGCCTCTGCTGTGGTGGTAACGGCAAAGCTTCCCGGTGGTATTGTCTCCAATATTCCGGGATTGGCTTTCAGATATTGGGCAAGGTCAAGGCGAATGTCGGTCAGGGTGAGGTCGGCGATGGAGACTCCGGAGGAGAGATCCTCCAGATCGATAACGGTTTCCTGAAGCTTGAGAAGTTGCTTGCGGCGATACTCCAGATCGTTCATCTGATTGCCGGATTGCTGCTCAATAAGGTTCTCCTCACCCGTAGCGGAGATATCGAGCAGTACCATTTTTCCGCTTACCCGTTGTTCAAGGTTGATGTACTCCTCAAGCTCCATATTTGGCCAGAAGTTGACAAGCTGAATGCAACTGTTCGGCGATCCGATACGGTCTATCCGGCCAAAACGCTGGATGATTCGCACGGGGTTCCAGTGAATATCGTAGTTGATGAGCCAGTCGCAATCCTGAAGGTTCTGCCCTTCGGAGATACAGTCGGTCGCGATGAGCAGATCGATAGTTCCCTCTATGGCAAGCGATTCTGGACGCTCCTTGGAACGGGGAGCAAACGCACTGAGAAGAGTGGACTGATCCTTGCGCAATCCGGATATGGTTGTCTGATTACTTCCGGAACCGGCAATAAGAGCGCTCTCAAGGTGAAGCTCAGACTTCGCCCACGGAGCGAGCTGTTCGTAAAGATATCGGGCCGTATCGGTAAATGCTGTAAAAACGATGATTTTGCGGTTACCGGGATTGATGGGGTTCCGGCATTTCCCGGCAATAACGTCACGCAGAGCTGCCAGTTTGGCATCTCGCTCAGCATCAACCTGGGCCGCCGCCGCGAAAAGAGTGGCAAGCCTGTTGCGATCTTCAATGAGTTCCTGCTTCCATTTGATCAGATCCACATCCTGAAGCAATACCTTGACTTTACGACCAACGAGCAGGCTTTCAAATGCCGGGTCGTCAAGATCAATATCGGCAATATCAATCTCCTCAAGCTCGCTTGTTTTTGCCTCGATACGTTCCAGCATCGATTGAACATCCCGGAGTTGGCGCTGAACGGTAAGCGCAAATGATGGAACGGCGCTCTCCATCCGCTTAAGCATGTTGATACGAAGCAGGTGGATCAGACTCTCTTCACGGTCAGCCTGCCGGAAAAAGCCTTCGCCTCCCCGTACACGGGTACTGTACTTCCGGTCGTAGGCCTCCTGCTTGTGCGGCAGTACATATCGCAAAGGAGCATAAGAGGCAAGGTTCAGACGGCGAATCTCCTGATTGATCTCCCTGATAGGCCGAAACTCACCTGCCCGGTCAACGTCAGCCTGGATATTGATTGGTTTCAGGCGGTCAGGGAAGCGTCCTGTTTCGGAGATTCCATAATACTTTTCGACATGCTTACGGGAACGTGCGATGGTCAGGAGATCCAGCAGGGTAAAGTAGTCGAAGCCGAGCATTTCAATCAGACGAACCGGGATGCGTTCCGCCTCATCAAGATCGAGCCAGCGATTAAACTGCTTCTGTGCTAATCGCGTAGTGCTGTCTATACTGCTGATGCCATGAGCAAGCAAGGCAGTGTCGTTGCCTTCCGTGGCAAATGCAATCTGGTTACGAAGATCAGCCAGCCGGTTGTTTACCGGCGTTGCCGAAAGCATGAGCACCCGGGTCTTGACCCCCTCTTTGATAATCTTGCGCATCAGATGATCGTAGCGTGTTTCCTTCCCTTTGTTGGCCGCCTTGTTTCGGAAGTTGTGCGATTCATCGATAACGACAAGATCGTAGTTTCCCCAATTGACGTGCGAAAGATCAATATCGCCGGAGAACCCGCCGTCTCGGGAAAGATCGGTATGGTTCAGGACATCATAGTTGAAGCGATCTGGCGCAAGAAAATTCCGTCGGTCATTGGCTTTATAGAGCGTCCAGTTGTCACGCAACCGCTTCGGGCAAAGCACCAGCACCCGGTCGTTTCGGAGTTCGTGGTACTTGATGATGGCAAGAGCCTCAAAGGTTTTTCCCAGTCCGACACTGTCGGCAATAATGCAACCACCAAAGCGATTGAGCTTGTCAAGCGCACCAACAACACCATCACGCTGAAAGCGGTAAAGCTTCTTCCAGACAACGGTATTGCGGATTCCTGTAGCAGACTTGACGATACGCTCTTCATCAAGATCTTCGTTACGGTCGCTAAAGATAGTATAGAGGATAAGCGAGTAAACGAGAAAGGGCTCTCTGTGGGAAGCGAGTGATTGTATCAGACCAATCAGCTCTGTTTTGGCCTTTGGATTCTCTGCAAGACCCGACCACTGAGCATCGAACCACTTGCTGAGCAATAACGCCTCTTCAGGCGTTTCAGAAGCCTGAATGAGATTCAAGGGGTTGCCTGGAGTCAAACCAAGTCCATCAGTAGTGAATGCCAGCGAACCAAGCAGCACCTGCTCTGGCACTGCATCGCCATCACGAACAACTAAAGCGCCTTGCGGCACGGCACCGGGTGCAAGCTTCACTTCGCTTTTGCTTTGAAGCCATTGCAGCAGGCGGCTTGCGATCCAACGGTTTTGCAACCGGTTACGAGCAGCGCGATCGGCTTCAGAGCCAAGAATTGAAAGTTCCGTAATGGTTGACGGCAAAAGAAGACGGCATGTTAAAAGTGCCACCATTTCTTGAAGCATCCCGGAAAAGGCAAACAGCGAAAAAGAGGGGGTTACCATATCAAACTGGCAACCTGCGGTGAGTTTCGATCGAAGGTAGTCGATGACCCGGTCTGTCCCACTGTTCTGAACAAGCTTCATAGGTGGGAACTCCCCGGTTGAATCCTAACCAATCGTTTCATAATGGAAGAGATAAGTTCAAGTTCATTGGGGAACAAAGATTACACACCACATCCTATTTATCATTTATTCACATCAAAGAAAAGTAATAACGGAGGTTATAGGCAATATTATTGCAGGTTTCATGTGGAATAAAGCACAGATAAAGGAATAAATGGCTTGCCGCACTCCTCCTCCAGCGTCGAGGAATGGGTTTTGGGGAAGTTCAAATAAAAAATCGTTTATCGGATGGATAACGTGCATTGCATAAATATGTTATAAATCTGGACGGCTGCCTGCAACAAAGCCGGTATAGTCCGTGCAGGATACTCAACCAGCTTGCCGGAACTTGGTGCCGACTCAGTGCCAACTTGGTGCCGACTTGCGCGGTAACTTGCGCGGTAACTTGCGCGGTAACTTGCGCGGTAACTTGCGCGGTAACTTGAGATCTTCTCATTGAAACGCGATTCCTGCCGCCGCCGCTATTTTAGCTGCCAAATTCTGAAAATCTGAATAGCAACTCCTCACAGCTTCGATGTGGGCTCCAATCGCCCCGTCGGCAGATTTCAGGAAAAAAATCGGTTTACGAGCCTCCATTGCCATTGGCATTAAGCTTCGGTAATGCTTGAGGAGTGACAGGCAGTATGGATCTTGCGCAACAGGCGGCAAAGAGATAATTGGTTCATTTAGAACAGCTTCCCGATAAACTTTAGGTATCTTGTCCATCCAGCGTTTATATGCCTTGACAGGTCGTGTATCGAGAATGCCATGCTGCATAACGATGTAACCGACAGGCTGCATCGCCCCTCTGGGCATTGGCAAATCGGCAGGGGCTTTGGCGAGAAGTTCCGCCCATACGGTACGCCACTCTCGAAGTGTCGGTCCAAGATTCTTGAGACCTTGCAGGGAGAAAAGATCAGGAGCCAACGGCAAACAAACCTGATCGGAAGCAATCAACGCCGAACGATTGATTGCACCGAGATTTGGGCCAACATCAATCAAAACCAGTTCTGCGCCCCATTCCGATCCTCGCTGCACAAGACGATGAAACGCTGTCATTGTTCGAAAAGCTGATTCATCACGATTATGACACCGGGGCCATGCATCCGAAAGTTTATCTTCAAACCGCGACAAGCCAAGGTCGCCAGGAATAAGACCGAGGGTCTCGGTGATCATTTCTACACTGGGTTGAGCAATATCACCTGTTCCCCGTAAAATCGGGCGAATTGAGCCATAAACCGTATCAGGATGCTCATCATCTGGCCATAATTGCTCAAGCCGATTTTCATCGAGAAACATGGCCGTGAGGTTGGCTTGCGGATCAAGATCGACCGCAAGTGTTTTTATGCCATGGTCTGCAAACATCCAGGCAAGATGATAGACCAGTGAGGTCTTGCCTACACCGCCTTTGTTATTAAAAAAGGCTATTGTTTTCATGTCAACCTCCTGAAGATCTTGACCAATACGGAGTGCTCATCGAACTCAAATTGAGCAGGAGGGTTGCCGTTCTGTACCAAAAGCGCTTGCGCTCGCTGAACACCATAGCCGAACCTGTTCACAAAACCGAGTGATTTCATGGCTTCAGCAATAACTGGATTACGGTAACTGTTACGAGTAGGAAAGTTTTCCGGTGTAGCCTCACCATACAAACCACCTGGACTCTGGATCTCAAGATGATCGATGAATGCATAAAAGCGAATTGGTGAATTACTGTCGTAGTTACGGTGCATAACCGCATTCATAAGCAGCTCCCGTAACGCCCACTCGGGATAGTCAGGTTGCAGTTTTTCCTCAAAGGCAGTGACCTTGCGCATGGTTGTCTGTATCAGAAGCTTGATTCTCCCTTCCAGCTCTCGTAACAAGGTGTGAAGGTCGCCGGAAATCTCTGACTGGTCGTCAGGCTGTTCCGTCAAATCTGTTCCGGGTAGCTTGAGATATTGAACATAAGCTCCTGGTAAAAAGAATCTGGGGTTTTTCCCAAAAAGTAATATACCGCCATACGTTGGGCAGGCTGGTTTGGGGTCGTACAACCGCAAAGATGCCAACTGTAATTCAATATTTCGATTGTTTGCCGCAATGGTTTCAGGATCAACAGCTTCCCGCCGATAGGCATCAAATTGACCTAACGCGATGTCTTCAATTGTTGCTTCTGAACAAGGACGGGCATCAAAAGAGCGGGCAAGGGCAACACGCCGTTCTGTAAGAACACGCTCTTCCTGCTCATTGGCAATGCCTTTCCGTGGCCCGACTCTGATGTACACCCGTCCTTTATAACGCACCGGGGGAAGATCACAGGGATGAACTTCAACAACAGCTACATCTCCACCGGAGAGTGCGAATCTGGCGACAGTCATGTAAGGCTGGGGTAACACATTGCCTTGAGAGCGAATACCGCCAAGGTTTTTGAGGAGTTCATCAGTAACAGTCAGCCCGGACAGAACTCCTTTGTCCGTTACTCCTATCAAAAGATAACCCGGGTTTCGATGATTGGGCAAATCATTGGCAAATGCACAGATCGCCTGACTGAATTTATCGGTATCACTTACTGCTGTCGTTCGTTCAATAGTATCGGCCTCCATATCGGTCAATAATACTTTTAGCTGATCTTCGGATAACATAATGCTCACAGTTTCACAAGTTAATTTCTGCCTTTTTCAGAAATTCGCTGATTTCAAAATTGATTGATGATACTCCCCAACCCGGTTCGGCATCGAAGGGGTTCCGTAGATAGTACGGGCCATCAATCTGCTCATTCTCATCAACCTGCACAATGGCCAGCACAAATTTTTCGGCCTGATTGAGGGCATAGAGCATTTCATTACGGGTGACGGTAATCGTTGTTGCACCTTTTATTCGCCCCTTGACTTCGATATGGCGGGATTCAGGTTGTTTACCATCAATTGCCGGCGGGTATGAGGTAATGTCCCAACCGCATTTCTGAGTGGAGACATCAACTACTCGGCACCCTCTGGATTCTTCAGACTGGCGGACAGCCTGCATAGCAAGCTGCTCGATGCGTGAACGGGCTGCGGGATCAGCAGAAAATGTAGAGCCGCAAGATGCAGATTCACCTTGCAGGAAGCGAAGCAATCCGGCAGGAATAACCAGTGCACCACTGAGCAGAACCGGTGTGGCGGAGCTGACGTGACGCATGGAGAGCAGCTCTTTTTTGCGATGCTCCAGCCGGGCTTCGAGATCGCTGAGCGTGCGGCGAACATTTTCAAGGTTAAGCCGTACATCCTTTCCTGCTTTTTTGTCGTCGGTAAGCTTCTCGAAACGGTCTGACCAGAAATTTATCTCTTTTGTCAGACGCTCGTGGACAGCGGCAAGAGTCTTGTCTATATGGGCAATCCGGCGGTCAGCTACCTCACTGAAGTGCTGAGGGACAAGTGTAGATGCTGCCAGGGCAAGAGCACGGTTTTCGAGTCCGGAGTTGAGCCAAGGAGCAGCAAGTGTTTCTGTCAGAAGTGGTCGCTGGGCAGACGCAAGTGGTTCAAGGTCTAAATGCGGTGCCCACCCAGCGAAGGTAGTGCTGCCGTCGGGTAAAACCCGAACAAATTGCAGGCGTTTGGAAATGACCATGCCATCACCGGATTTCACCTCGTGGGTAAGGAGAAAGAGCAAAGAGGGCTGATCGCCATCATCCGCCGGATCAACAAGGATGGTACCCTGACGGAGGAGGTTGGCGTGCTGCTCCAGCAAGAGATCACTAAGAGCAAGCATAAGCGGGTGACCGGGATGAATCATATTGGCGAAGGCAAGGCCGGGTTTATCAACCGGACGCACGGACTCCTTGGTAAAACAAACCCGTTCATAGCGGCGGAGCACTGGAGCAAGATCGCGGCGATTACGCCCGGTGATGAGGCGGTCGCGTTCACGCAACTCGGCGGGAACATTTGTGATTTCAAAACGGCCAGATTCTCGGGGATAGATTGAACCTCCGAGCGACTCAAATCCTTTCATAAAGAAGGAGCGAACAAAAAAGGGCTGAAGCCGGCGGGCTTCGGCCTTTTCCATCTCTTCCTTCACGGCAAAGAGACGCTCCGCACTGAAACTTTCCTGCGCAAGTGCATCGCGTTTGAGAATCTCCTTCAGGTGGTCAAGATCGAGAGCGATATCAATTTTCTGGCTGAGGCGGGCACGCACCTCTGGTTTGTCACCGTAGCGTATCGCTTGCATGAGCAAATCCTTGAGGCTGATGCCATCAAACACTTCACCCAGAACGTTAAATACCTCGCCCTTGAGTGCTTCACTGACCACTTGAAGCTTTTCAAGCAAGCGGAAATAGACATCACCTTCACGAGTCTCCTTGGCTACAAGGTTCCAGAGATGACAGACCTCCTGCTGGCCAATACGATGAATACGCCCGAAGCGCTGTTCGAGGCGGTTGGGGTTCCAGGGCAGGTCGTAGTTCACCATCAGATTGGCATTCTGAAGGTTGATACCTTCACCGGCTGCATCGGTGGCAACAAGCACACGGATTTCGGGGTCAGAGCGAAAGAGTTCCTGCGATTTCCGGCGGTCGTCACGGTGAACGGCACCATGAATGACAACGATTGCATCATGACTGCCAAGCACACCGGCAATTTTTTCATGCAGGTAGTTAAGCGTGTCCCGATGCTCACTAAAAATGATAATTTTTCGCATCCGCCCGCCAGCATCGCGCATTTGGGGTTCGTTCTGGAGAATGCGTGAAAGTTCATCCCACTTGCGATCCTTGCCGGATGCAACGAGTCCTTTGGCCTGCTGTTCAAGAGCCTGGAGAATGAATATTTCACCATCGAGTTCTGCAATGGTTTGTGAAGCGGTGGCCTGAACAACCAGCGTCTCTTCCATGGTTTCCTGCTCCTCGGCGTTGAAATCATCCTCGTCCTCGGGAACATCGATGAGTGTTTCAGCAAGAAGCTTTTGCCCTCTGGCTCCTATTTTTTCCTCACGAAGACGACGTTCGAGGCGTTCCCTTCGGCGTTTGAGTGACTGGAAAATGGCTTCAGGGCTTGAGGCCAAACGACGCTGCAGAGAGGTGAGTGCAAAGCCCACGGAACCCTTTCGTTTACCGTCAAGCTGGTCAGCCTTGCCCATTTCTGTCTTCACATAATCGGTTACTGCTTCGTAGAGTGCCGCTTCAAGGTCTGAAAGCTGGTAATTGACTGTATATGCCTTTCGCTCGGGAAAAAGAGGTGTGCCATCAAACTTGACCAGTTTCTCCTTAACCATGCGGCGAATAAGGTCGGAACAATCAACCTTGTGAACACCATCACGAAACTTGCCATAAAAGCGGTCGGAGTCGAGGAGTGAGAGGAACAACTGAAAATCCTCCTCCTTGCCACTGTGCGGCGTTGCCGTCATCAGCAGGAGATGGCGAGTCTGGGCCCCAAGCTTTTCGGCCAGCTTGAAGCGGCCCGTCTTCTGCATTTTATTGCCGAAAAAGTGTGCTGCAAGCTTGTGCGCCTCGTCGAACACGACAAGATCCCATCCGGCAGCACAAAGCTTCTCTTGCAGCTCTTCGTTTCGGGCCATCTGGTCGAGACGAACAATAAGGTGATCGATGTCTTCAAAAGGATTTCCGCTCGGAGTAGCCGCTTCAAGATCTCTGGTGAATACTCGGAATTCGAGCCCGAACTTCTCGAACAGCTCCTCACGCCACTGCTCAACCAGACTGCCGGGCGCAACGATTACGATACGCCGAGCATCGGCACGCATGATAAGCTCACGAATGTAAAGGCCTGCCATGATGGTCTTGCCCGCACCGGGATCGTCCGCAAGAACAAACCGCAGCGGTTGACGGGGTAACATGGCTTCATAAACAGCCGTGATCTGATGCGGAAGGGGCTCTACATTTGAAGTATGAACGGCCATCATCGGATCAAACAGAAAAGCAAGATCAATGCGCTTGGCTTCAACCGTAAGTTTGAATGCCTCACCATCTCCGTCAAAAGACCAGGGGCGCTCACTGATAGCAACAGCAATGCTCGCTTCATCAGTCCGGCCCAAAAGCCGTTCTTTGAGTGTACCATCAGGCGTCTGGTAGATAACCCGGACAGCTCCATCGGCAATTGGCACAACGGCTATAACCGTTGCAACAGCCGAAGGTTCAAGACCTGTAAGGGAACTGCCTTGGATGATATCTTCAATGCGCATTGTTCATTTTTTATGAAATTCGGTCTTAAAACAGCCTGTTTGTATTTACCGAAAATTCACGACATGTGATAACCGTTTTACATTCAACCCGTGCCTTGATGCCGTCACTCAACCTGCTCAATACAGTTGCCACTCTGATAGCGGGCATTGTTGACCAGTGTTGATACCTGATACATTTCCAGAATGCCGTTATCTGCGGGAACCAGCATCTTCGAAAGATTTCGAGGATCAGCTTCGAGCCATCTTTTCCAGTTTTCGGATTCGAGAATTACGGGCATTCGGTCATGGAGAGGTGCTATCTGCTCATTTGCCACTGTAGTGATGATGGTACAGGTCGTGATTGCGGGCTCTTCGGTATGCTTCGACTTCCAGGTGTCCCATAGTCCGGCAAATGCCATGGGCAAGCCATCTGCCCGGTGGATGTACCAGGGTTGCTTCTTTTTACCGTCGATGCGCTCCCATTCATAAAAGCCGCTCGCTGGAATCAGGCAGTGGTTCCGCCCAACAAGATGTCGGTAATAGGGTTTCGAGACCAATGATTCAGAGCGTGCGTTTATTGGCCTGATTTTGGGAAGTTCTTTGGACCAATAGGGAATCAACCCCCATCGTGCCGAGGTGAGCTTATAAGCTCCATGGTTGGCCTGCAAAGTTAGAATATCTGTTTCCGGAGGGATGTTGTAACGATTCGTCTGGGGGTAGTCCTGATTCTCTTCAAACGGCAACTCCAGTTGGCGAAGAAGGTCAAGAAAGTACTTCAGTTCGTAAAACCCGAATCGTCCGCACATATTTTCCTCTCTGATTTTCGTTGACAAATAGTAAGGCTCATCACACTCTCTGTGCAATAATAGAGAACGACGATAACGTATAGGGAATGGCTACGGTCTCTGCCGGTAATGAAAACAGGGAGAAAAGATGAAACTCACCAGAAGAGATGCTGGCCCGGTATGAACTCATCCCCCTCCCATCCCCAACATTTCAAGAGCAAATTCGTACTCTTTGTCAAACGGGAGCTGGAGTTGCTGCAGGTACTCAGGGAATGCCTTTGCCCAGCTCACGTAATAGTAGGCCAGCACCTGGTATCCGGTGAAGGTTCTGGCGGCTATGAGCGGGATGGTGTAGCCTTCTGCATCCGGGTTTATTCCCTCCCCACACATCAGGCCTATTTGGATGGCAATGGCAGTGATCTCCGAGTCGGTCAGATTTTTGAAGTAATGCAGTGCTTCGACCATGAACCGGGTTACGGCCATATTAATATCTTTGCCCTGATGCGCCTCGGTGCAGAGCTGCCTCTTCTGGTCTGCCGGATGGGCGGCATCACCTTTGCCGGGCAAATCGACCTGCACTTCAGCGCAAAGGCGCTCGATAAGGTCGCTTTGCTCCCGGTAATCGGGCTCTTCAATGAGTGCGAAAAAGTTCTGCAGATATAACTGCTTTGCCCACCGCTGAAGCAGTTCATATTCATCGCCGGGCGTGTGCCGGGTTCGGCACTCCTCATATTCGCGGTAGAAGGTTACAGCCTGCTCTTTTTCTGCGGTGGTTGGCTTGTGCTCTTCTATAAGGTTCACCCCATACCGCTTTTGAAAGTGCAGTGCCTTGACCAGATTAAATATCTTTGATTTCGAGAGGATTTCCGGTGGTGCAATGGTCAGAATCTGTTCATCGGTCGTTGCGTAAATTCCTTCCTGTATAAGGCCAAGCAGCGAAAGAAACTGATAGGGCATGAGAGCCGGATAGTTCTGAAACAGATAATCCTCGATATAAAGATCAATCGGCGTGTTGAAGATCTGGGCGTTCAGCACCTGAAACAAGGCATAATAGTTCTCGATGAGCGCATCGTCGTAACCTTTTTTGCTCAACATCCTGGCATCTTTTTCATGGGAACCCAGGAATCGCTTTTTGTTCTCATCATTGCTGACAAAGAGCTTGTTTTTCCCTGTCTGTCGTGCCTGAGCCGCAAAATGCAGATGCGCGAGCTCATGCATGATCAGATGGTGAACCGCCGGGTAGTCTGGATTGTATTTGACGAGGTGGTAGCTCCGGTCGTGGTTTTCGGCACACTCGATTTTGGCTGCGCTCTTTAACCCGGTATCCGTTTCGATAACGATTTTCTTGCCGCACTCCTCCTCCAGCGTCGAGGCATAGGCATTGACAAGATCACCACCGACCTCTTCGTCAATAATCTCACTTGCCGCCTTCATGGCGCTCTTCAGCGATTGCTGATAGAGCAGATCCTTTTTGGGATTCTTGAAAAGCGCAACAATCGACATCTCAAACGCTTCCCTGGAATGATGTTCAGCCTCTGCAAGGAGGGCAAAGGCATAATAGATATTCGGATAAGCGGGATTAACCGCAAAAGCCCTGTCGAGGTATTGCCGTGCTGCATCCGGATTCCCGTTCTGGATCAGGTTGATGGCAATCAGCGTCATGGAAACATAATCGTCGGGTTTATGCTGCAGAGCGCACTCATAGTATTTCATAGCCGTCTCAAGGTCGTGCTGATAGCGGGCCATAATGTTGCCCGTAATAATAAGCGCCCACCCATTTTTCGGGTCCCAGCGCAGTGCATCGATAAGGCTGTTGATGGCATCATCCTGTTCGCCCTGCTCTGAAAGGATTTGGCCAAGTACCCGGTGGTACTCTGAAATATGAGGAGCTTCCTTGATGAGCTGACTGATCTGCTCTTTGGCCTCGGTATATTGGCGGACATCACAGAGTGCAAGGACTTTGTTATAGCGGCTGTTGTGCTGTGCAATCAGGTCACCCTCAATCGTGATATCGATGATGCCGTGCACGATGGTAATCGCTGGCTTGAAAGGCCCTACCGTATAAAAGGTCTCAATCTCCTGCTTCAGTACATCAATATTGTTTCCCGCCTCTTTTGCCTTGGGGAAAAGTTCAAACAAAAAATCGTTTATCGGATGGATAATGTGCATTGCGTAAATGTTTTATAAATCTGGGCGGCTGCCTGCCACAAAGCCGGTGATGAATGGCTTTCATGAGCTTCTCTTGCCGCAATATCCTTCTTGAACGCTTCTTCAGATTCTGCTATCCCGGACATCAGGAACAAGAAGAGTACATCAATACCCATGACCGCTGGAGCAGCCATGCGCTCAAAACTCTTCTATATATAACTCTCCGGGATCGTCAGGGTGATGGCGTGTATATCCGAAATCGGAGAGCCACTCCGACACGTGACCCACCATCTCAGGCTGCCCGCTGACAAAAAAGTGCGTCCGTTCGGGATCGGGTGATATGTTAAACTCGTTCTGCAAAACATCCTTTCGTAACAGCTCCTCAATACAATAGCGGTAGCCATCCCAGCGATCATCGGCATCGGTAAGAGTCGGAACATAAAAGAAGTTTGCAAAACTTTTTTCAAGAAAAGTCAATTCACTGTAATAACCAAGATCCCAGCGGTGAGCTGCACCCTGTATTACCACCATCTTGCTTTCCGGCCGTTCAACGATATGGGAGCGTAAAAAACTGATGTAGGGGGCAATTCCGGTTCCTGTGGCAACCATCACAATATCGCTGCCATCGGGCGTTTCATCAAGACGGAAGATGCCGGTGATCTTGGTGCCTACGTAGAGCCTCTCCCCAACATTGAGGTTGAAGAGCCTTGAGGTCAATTGACCCGACTTGACCTGTGAAATGTAAAACTCAAGCTGCCTTGTCTCGGTCTTTTCCGAGGCAAGCGAATAAGGGCGCCGGATAAGTTTTTCGCCCTCTGCAGGAACCAGTTCAGGCTCCGAATTTGAAGAGCGTTTTTCAAATCCGTAAAGACCAAGAAGCAGATTCTGCCCCGCTTCAAACTCCTCTCTTGCTTCGTCAGTATGGATCCGAAAGATCATCAGGTCTGGCGTGACCATGATTTTACCGACAACCGTTGCATTATATTGTGTTCTATCCATACGCTCCTGATTTTCCTTACTCTGACACTGATTGATTATCTGCATACACGCTCTTCAACTAACATTCTCTTCCCGGAAACAATTCCGGAGAGGCAACCTCTTTAACGCCATCCCCCGCCAAGTGAACGATAGAGTTCAGCCAGTGCCGCAAGATGCTGGCGCCGTATATCAGCAAGAGCAAGTTCAGCCTGCAAGGCATTGGTCTGGGCTACGATAACTTCAAGATAGGTCGCCATGCCACTCCGGAAGAGCATTCCTGAGTTGGAGTGTGCAGTCTGAAGGGTTGCAACCCGTTCCGCCGCAATCAGCTCCTGAGTTTTTACCTTTTCAACTGCAACCAATGCATCGGAGACCTCTCCTACCGCTTTGAGTACGGCCTGCTTGAATGCGAATTCCGACTGATCCCGTTCTATTTTTGACTGTTCGTATTTAGCTTTCAACTGACCATGCTGAAAAATCGGCTGCAAAAGGGCGCCCTGTACAAAACCGAAGAGAGAGCCTGGAAAGGTAAACCAATCGCTTGAACGGAGTGCATTCACACCTCCTTCAGCCGTAATCGTCAGAGAGGGATAAAGGGTTGCTTTCGCTTCTCCCATATTGGCATGAGCCGCTCTTACAGCCAACTCTGCAGCCCGGACATCAGGCCGGTTCTGCAGCAGGGCAGAGGGAATGCCAGCCGGAATCGTATCAACCACCTTGAGAGTGAAAAGGGATCGGTCACGAAAAATAGTTGCCGGCATCCTGCCGCAGAGCAAACTGAGGGCATTTTCCTGCACGGCGGTTCTCTGTTCAAGCTGCGGAATCGCGAGCGCTATGGATTGTCTTGAGGCCTCCTGCTGCTGCACGGCAAGAGAGGTGAGCTGACCGGCATCATACTGAAGGCGGATCATCTGCAGCGTCGTATCGGCAAGTGCAAGGTTTTTTCTCGACATGGCGAGCTGCGCATCAAGCATAAGCAGGTTATAATACCCATCAGCCACATCTGCCACCAGTCTCGTCCTCACAGCTCTGGCAGCTTCACCTGTTTTCAGATATGAAGCGAGAGCCGATTTTTTTCTGCTGCGGATCTTCCCCCAGATATCGGCTTCCCATGAAGCGGATGCTGATGCCGTATAATTTTCAGTTGTTTTGTCCGGTTCCGCTTTTGCCTGGGGGCCATTATCAGAGGGACGGCTGAGGCTTCCGTCAACGCCAATGTTGAGTGTAGGAAGCATTCCGAGCCTTGCAGAGTTCAGGCTCTGTCGGGCGTAGTCGATATTTTTCAGTGCTACCTGCAGATCAATATTGTTCACTATCGCACTGTCAATCAACGTCCGTAATGCCTCGTCGGCAAAAAAGCTCCGGTAGGGTAACAGGGAGATGAGAGAATCCGCATTACTAACCCCGGATGCAACACCACGGTAAGCTGCAGGTAACGCCACTTCCGGTTTTTTATACTCTCCGACGGAACTGCAGGCCGCCATTGCGCTGCCCATCAACACAAGCAGGAGT
Source organism: Pelodictyon phaeoclathratiforme BU-1 (assembly GCF_000020645.1). Classification (GTDB taxonomy): domain Bacteria; phylum Bacteroidota; class Chlorobiia; order Chlorobiales; family Chlorobiaceae; genus Chlorobium; species Chlorobium phaeoclathratiforme. The sequence continues at coordinate 1,152,642 of NC_011060.1, read as the reverse complement.
ACCCATACGCCATTTTTCTTCAGTTTTCTCATAGCTCAACCATTAATACATCATTACCTGTCATGATACCAGCCCGGCGCTCCCCTTTTCCCTGTTGATGACCTCTTCGAGAATCTCTCCTGCTTCAACAATGGTGCAGGCCGGCCCGGTTATCCGCTCCTGCAGGTACTGGAAGGTGACAAAGAGTACCGGAACAACAAAAATTCCAAGGAGCATTCCTACAAACATCCCGCCAATGGCCGCCGCGCCAATGGAATGGTTTCCCTGTGCGGCTGGCCCTGAAACAAAGAGGAGCGGCAGCAACCCGGCTACAAAAGCGAGCGAGGTCATCAGAATCGGTCGAAGCCTTGCCTTTGCGCCCTCAATGGCCGATGCAGAGAGCGATTTACCCGCAACCCGCCGCTGCAGGGCATACTCAACAATCAGAATGGCATTCTTGGCCAGAAGCCCGATCAGCATGATCACAGCAACCTGGACATAAATATTATTTTCGATACCCGCCAGTTTAATCCCGACAAAAACCCCAAGCAGGCCGGTCGGAATGGAGAACATCACCGCCAGCGGCAAAAGGTAACTTTCATAGAGTGCGGCAAGCAGGAAGTAGACAAACAGCAGGGAAAGCATAAAAATAAAAATCAGTCCGCCGCTCGATTCAAGCTCCTCGCGGCTCTGACCCTTCCAGTCGTAGGTAAAACCTGCAGGCAGACTGGTGCGAGAAATCTCTTCAACGGCTTTAATGGCCTGCCCCGTACTGTAACCCGGCTTGACGACGGCATTGACAGAGACCGCATTAAAAAGATTGAAATGGTCAACCGATTCCGTGCCGTAGACCCGCTTCAGGGTAATCAGCGAGGTAACCGGCACCATGGAGCCAGTGGAATTTTTAACAAAAATGCCGTTCAGGGAGGAGGCCTCTGAACGATCTGCGGCTGCAGCCTGCATCACGACCCGGTAGTACTTGCCAAAACGGTTGAAGTCTGAAGCCTGCATACTGCCATAATAGACCTGCATGACCGTCATAAGCTCTTTGACATTCACCCCAAGCTGACCAGCCTTGACATTATCCACAACAAGTTCGTACTGAGGAGAAGAGGTATTAAAGGTGGTAAATGCAAAACCGATTTCAGGTCGTTTCATCAATTCACCGATAAACCCCTGCGCAACACCATTGAACTTTTCAAGACTCCCCCCACTGCGATCCTGTAATACAAATTCAAGGCCACCCACCGTACTGAAACCAGGCACCGTTGGCATTGCAAGGGCGAAAAAAGAGCCCTCCTTGATGCTGCCCAGGCGCTGTGAAATTGAGGCCAGAATCTTCTTGATATGCCCATCTTTCCCTCGATCTTTCAGATCTTTAAGCTGAAGAAACATCAGGCCAGATGAGGGGGAGGAGCTTCTTGTCAGAATATTGATACCCGAAACCGATACCACTTTTTTCACCCCGTTCATGGAGCGCAGGATGGTTTCAGCCCTTCCCATGGCAATCTGGGTACGGGCAAGAGAGGCTCCGGGAGGCAGGTTGACGGAGACAATGACAAACCCGTTGTCTTCGTCAGGGATAAATCCGGTCGGCGTCGTTTTGAGCATCCAGACGGAAATGCCAACAATCAACGCAAGCATACCAAAGGTGATACTTTTGTTACGGATCAGAAAGATAAGGCTCCGGAGGTATCTGCTTTTCAGGGAGTCAAAACCGGCATTGAACCCGATAAAAAAGCGGTGAGCCGCCCCACCGAATTTTTTCAGCTTTTTATGTTTTGCTTCACCATCCGCATCATGCAGATTGGTAAGAAAAAGGGCGCAAAGTGCCGGACTGAGCGTCAGGGCATTGACTGCCGAGATCAGAATGGCAATCGCAAGGGTAAAGGCGAACTGCCGGTAGAAGACGCCGGTTGAACCCGCAAGAAAACCGACCGGAAGAAAGACCGATGCCATCACAAGGGTAATGGTAACAATTGCTGTGGTTATTTCCCGCATGGCCGAAACCGTAGCAACTTTGGCCGGATAGTTTTTCTGCTCCATTTTTGCATGAACCGCTTCAACAACCACAATGGCATCATCAACAACAATGCCGATGGCCAGCACCAGTCCAAAAAGGGTCAAAACATTGATGGAAAAGCCAAAGAGATTCATGAAGAAAAAGGTGCCAATAATGGCAACCGGAACGGCAATTGCAGGAATGATGGTTGAGCGCAAATCCTGCAGAAAGAGAAAAACCACAAGAAAAACCAGCAAAAAGGCCTCAATAAGGGTATGCTGAACCTGCTGGATCGACTCATCCACAACTTTTTTTGAACTGAAGGGGATGGAGTAGCTGATACCGGCTGGCAGGGAGAGCGATGCTTTTTCGAGAGCCTTGCGAAGCTCGGTTTCAACCTTGTTGGCATTTGAGCCCGGAGCCTGATAGACCGCAAGCACCACAGCAGGCTCTCCGTTTGCCCTGGTATTGACCGTATAGCGGTAAGCGCCGAACTCTACCCGTGAGATATCGCCAAGTTTAAGCAGTGATCCATCGGAGTTTGCCCTGATCACAATATCTTCATAATCACCGGGAAAAGCATTCTTTCCCTTATACTTCATCACGTACTGCATAGACTCGCCGCTGTTCTCGCCAAAGGATCCCGGAGCGGCCTCAAGGTTCTGGCTCTGAATGGCTGCCGATACCTCCTGCGGCGTCACCTTGTAGGCAGCCATTTGCTCCGGACGGAGCCAGATCCGCATGGAGTAGTCCATATTGCCATACACCGAAACCTGACCTACACCCGGAACCCTTGCCAGATCATCAACAATGTTGATTTTGGCATAATTCTGCAGAAAAATCTGATCATACTGTTTGGAACTGCTCGCCAAATTGATCAGCATAATCTGGCTGTTCTGGCGCTTGATCGTCGAAACACCGATCTGAACAACCTCTGCAGGCAGTCGGCTGGTAGCCTGCGACACCCGATTCTGCACATTCACAGCCGCCTGGTCTGGGTTGGTTCCCTGTTTGAAAAAGACCGTGATGGAAAGGGAGCCATCGTTGGCTGAAGTCGAGGTCATGTAGGTCATGTTTTCGACCCCGTTGATCGACTCTTCAAGCGGTGGAGCCACAGAAACGGCCAACGGTCTCTGCACTGGCGCCAGGGTAGCTTGCCGTAACCGAAACACTCGGAGGAGCAATATCGGGAAATCGGGTAATGGGCAACTGGTTCATGCCCACCACTCCAAGAATGATCAGAATTACCGAAATAACAGTAGCCAGAACTGGCCGGGAAATAAATCGTTCAAACATGTCAATACCTGCGTTTAGCTTTCCCCTCTCTGTGCGGAAAAAATATCTCTCGACCCATTAAACTCTTGCATTACCGGGAAGCTGCTGAAAGCTGATCACTTCTTGATTGGCTTGATGAGTGCCCCATCCTGTAATTTTTCAATTCCGGCTGTAACAATAACATCCCCCTGTTTCACGCCTGAACTCACGATATAATTGTTGCCACTCTTTGCCGAAACAACAATCACCCGCTTCGTCACCTTGTTATCCTTTGCAAGCTGAAAAACAAAGACTTTGTCCTGCAGCTCAACGGTAGCAGCCTGCGGAACCAGCAGCACATTACGTGAAAGCGATTCGATGACCACCTTGCCGGTATTGCCTGACCGAAGCACCCCTTCCGGATTGCGAAAAACCGCCCTTATCCTGACGGAGCCTGTTGCCTGATCAAACTGGCCGCTTATAGTACTGATGGCTCCTTTTTCCGAAAACGTGCTGCCATCTGCCATAATCAGCGAAACCGGTGAAACTTGCCGAACTTTTTCCTGTAATGTCACTCCGGGATAGTATTGACGAAAACGCATAAAAGCAATTTCGCTCATACTGAACGAAGCATAGATCTCACTGACGTCGCTCAGAAGCGTCAACCACTCACTCTGGTTTTGACTGAGCAGACTGCCAATCCTGAAAGGGATTTTACCGATATAACCACTTACCGGAGCCTTGATAACCGTATAACCAAGATTAACGGCTGCAGAACGGGCGCTGGCTCTCGTCTGCTCAACAGCAGCAAGTGAGGCCTGATAGTTTGCCCGCGCAATTTTAAGCTGAATATCCGAGATCACCTTGTTCTGAACCAGCGGCAGCAGTTTTTCGACCTCAAGCTTTGCAACAGCCAGCCCAGCTTCAGCGGCATGTTGAGCTGCAAACGCACTGTTATACTGCTCGCGGTAAACCCGGTCATCAATTTTAAAAAGAGGCTGCCCTGCTTTTACAGATGCCCCTTCATCAACATATATTTTCTGAAGCGTACCATCGAGTTGCGGACGAATTTCAACATTGACCTTTCCTTCAAGAAGAGCTGAATACTCCTCTTTCACACTCGCGTCAGAGGTGCTGAGCGTCATAACCGGTAAGGCCGGAGTTCCCTGCTTCATGGGATCTTTACCACCTCCTCCCGATCCACAACCGGAAAAAAACAGCGGTACGCACATGCCGATCAAAACCGGAATACGAAAAAATCTTTTCATCAAATATGTACTCATCATCTTTTATTAATTATCCATCTGAACCAATATCTGCCTCATCACTTTTTACATGCCGGAACATCCTGCTCCGGAAGGCTGCCGGCATCATGCCAGTCTGAACCTTGAAAAAACGGCTGAAGTAAGCCTGATCGCTGAAACCAAGCTCAAAAGCGATCTCCTTGAAACTTTTTCTGCCATACGCGATCTCCCTCTTGGCCTCAAGAATAAGCCTGATATGCAAGATACGAGTCAACGTCAGATCGAATTTTTGGTGAAGAATTTCGTTGAGTCGTTTTGGAGTAATACCGAGTGCCGAAGCATAAAACCCGGCATGACGCTCCTTGCGGAAATTTGCTTCCAGCAACTCAAACAGCAAGCTCATGCGTTGACCGGCCTTGTCAAGCGCAAAAGCAGATTCATGATGGATTCTTGCAATCTGAAGCAGAAAAACCTTGAGATAACAGCGCAGAATGAAAAAGTCCTTCTTCCCCTGGCATTCAAGAGCCATAAGCCCTGCCAACTGAAGAAGCACTCCATGCTCACTCTCGCCTATCCTGACCCCGCTGTTCATGAAAGGATTAAACAACACCCGGAGTTGCGGGTTCATGATTGTACTGAACATCTCAAGCGAAAAAACAATAACATAACCTGATGGAGATGGCCCCTCATAGGCATGAACCTGACCGGGAGCCATAAAATAAACAAGACCCGATTCGACAGGATAGGGTTCAAAATCAATATAATGAGCCACACCGACCGAAGAGGTAAACCAGAGAATCTCAAAAAAATCGTGACGGTGATTTTCACGAGCCAGTTCAAACCCTGAATCTTCGATATCGACAATCCCGAAAAACGTATTTTCAAGTCGTGCTACCGGTATGTCACGAGAAACCTCTATCACACTCAACTCGCCACAAATAAATTACGCTCCTTTTGCAATCACCTATCTCTTTGTACAATCATAACATCAGATTAACAACATAAGTTGCTGAAAGTTGCATAACGATAGACAATCTTCCAGAAAATTTGGATTATTTGCACATTTCTCAACTAACCACAACCCCTTCGCTCAAGCTCCAGCAGAACCATTTTCAACTGGAGTCCGCCACGATAGCCAGTAAGTGCACCCTTACTGCCAATAACCCGGTGACAGGGTATGAAAAGAGGAATTGGATTTTTGTGGTTCGCCATCCCCACCGCCCTCGCTGCATGGGGATTTCCTGAAGCGAGGGCGATATCCTGATAGGTCGCCGTTGATCCATAGGAAATAGTGCGGAGATTCTTCCAGACACGCTGCATAAAAGGTGTTCCTGAAGGGGCAAGCGGAAGCGTAAAATCTTTCAACTCTCCCTGAAGATAGGCATTCAACTGTCGGAAAGCCTGCGTGAGCAGTTCCGTTTCCCCGACTGCTGCTTGTTGCGGCACAATCTCATCAGCAAAAAAAAGGTTCGTTATCGCACCATCAAGCTCGGCTACTGCAACCCTGCCGATAGTGGTCTGCTGAAAAGAGATAATCATGGTTTTATGCGCTTTTTTCCGGTAAAGCTGCAGATAACGATTTTACGATCTCTGTTTTTTTAAACCCGTTGTAGGCAAAGGTAATGCCAATAGCAAAAGCCATTGCTCCAATACCGAGAAGAACATTAAAAAAGGGCGGAGCCGTCAGTGCAAGCCGAACAACCACTGTGGCGACAGCAAAGCCAGAGTTGCGAAAAAGGATTTCATAGCTTGAGCTGTAGCGTAAAGAAACCAGCACCAACAAGACATCACTGAAAACAAGAACCGTGTAGAAAATGGCAAAAAAATCAAATATCGGCTTAAATGAGAGGTAAAAGAGGAGATCAGTGATACCAATTCCGATAAAAGTGATTAAAAGCAAAAGCGAAACCAGCTTTTTTGATGCAATAAAATCTGCTGTCGAAACAGAGCTTTGTGTAATGACACGATGTTGCTGAAGTTTGTAATAAAGGCCGAGGAGGAGAAAAATCAGAAGACCACCGCCAGCATTGGAAAGAATGTGCAGTACAGGTTTTGATGTCTCCACCCACACCAGAGGTTCGTTAAAGTGGATAAATTCCTCAAACGATTGCCGAAGCAGAATAAGCGAAAGAATTTCAAACTGCTTGCCAACCGAATCTGAAAGCGAGTTCGCAAGACTGAAAACCAAGCCAAGAACTTCAAGGCCAAGCAGCATGGAAAAGGCTATATTAATTGCGTAATAGTGGCTCGACGGCACCATCAATGCAAGTTCCTCCGGCAGCCATCCCTGACGACGAAACTCTATGAGGAAGAGAGCCGCGAGAAAAGCAATAATCAGAACATTCGCAGCAGTTCGCTTCGTCTGCTTATGCTCCCAGAAATGCTCAAGTGAATCAAAGATGCGATCAACTCTACCAAGTAAAATGGTCATAATGTCTTCTTGTGTTGAAGAGGAGAAAGAGGAATCTGTTTTGGCCAGCGACAACGGTTCCTCTATCTATTGTCCTCACAAGTTATCACTTGAACTGTTCTTTCTTCAACTCAGAAGAGAGATGTTGCCGTTTTTTTACAAACAGGCCACTTGACCCAATAGCTACAGTTATAACAGAATAATGCATTTTCTACCCACCGCATGACAGACGACCACAAGATAAATTCACAGCAAACAGTATATTGCGGGAAAAGTTACTGTTGGAAAATGATCATTGACACGGCATAACCATTCAATGGCCCCAATGATAATCTTCAAAGCCTGGATAAAAAACTCTAAGGAGGAAAAAATGAGCAATGCAGCGAAAAGTGTTTTCGTATTTGGAATTTATGAGCTGCTTATGGGCTGCGGCCTCATGGTAATGCCCAACCCCATTTTGATGTTTTTTGGTTTTGCCGCCACAGGTGAAGTCTGGATTCGAGTCACAGGATTCTTCGCCTGCCTCCTGGCTTTTTACGACTTTCAGGCAGTCCGCCAGGAGATGACCGAGTTTTTCCACTGGACAGTCTATGCCCGCGCATCAGTCATTCTTTTTTTTACCGCCTTTGTTTGGTCTGGCCTTGCAAGTCCCATGCTCCTTCTCTTTGGGGTAATCGATCTGCTCGGGGCAATCTGGACGGCTCTTGCACTGAGAAAGAAATAACCTGAAAAGCCGGTTTATTTTTTCGCAACTCAAACGGCCAGAAAATCCAGGACGATGATGCTTGTCTTTCAGAAACAACGTTCCTGATGATAGGCTCTATTTCCCGTTCGCCAGGTTCCATTGGATACTCTTCGTTAAAATGGTGCCCCGCTGCTAAAAATCCTGAAGAGCTCTATCTTCTTGATATTAAAGGAGAAACGCATTTATAGTGTATATTGTTTTTGTTTTTACGAGATATATTCATACATTGGAGTATATAAAAAAAATAATGCCTATGATTCACCCGATAGATCGATCACTCATCTACTCCGTAAACCGCTCATTAAAGCATTACGACGATACATCCTGTACTGGCGTTTTTCCTTTTCTTGTCGTCAAGCGTTTTAACAAAACCTTCAACACCATTCTCCGAACCCACATATGATCAACAAACAAGGTATCAAGAGACACCTTGCAAGTTTGTAATAGCATATACAGGCACTTTTTCTTGCCGATATGATTCTGAATTAATGCTATCGAGCTCCTTTTAAACATGATAAGTCAAGCGGTAAGATAGATATCAGCTTGGAAATCACACAGGAGTTGCTGTACCGCTTTTGATAACTTTAATTTGAATATAGCCTTGTGGTATATTCACACATATTCAAAGAACCAATCATAACGAAAAATTAATGACTGCATTATCCAACCATAATATTTTTCTTGCCAACAAGATTAGTCGAAAGTATTTCAATCAAGCAATCTTGTTGTTCTTCTTTTTCGTCACCTCACTGATTCCATCCCAAAACATTGCTCTTGCTGCAAACAGGGTGACAACTGATTATGTTATTACCCATAAAAACCATGCTGACTCAAAAGCCGCAGAATATGCTATTCCAGCCAATGTCATATTAGCTATAGCTCTTGTTGAGTCGGGTGCCGGTACCTCACGGGTTGCAACAAAATTAAACAATCACTTCGGGTTAACAGGAAAAAACAACGCTTCATGGAAATCTCAATACAAGCAGTATCAAAATACCGAAGAGTCCTATGATCACTTCTGCAAGTTCATTGCAAAAAAAGTATTTTACGATAAGCTGAAGCAAGGAGCAGAACCGGAACAATGGATAACTGCAATCAGTAAGACAAACTATGCCGGAAATGCCGGAGTCTGGAAAAGAACAGTTCTTGGAGCCTTGAATGCTATCAAAACTATTTAATATCCCCCTATAAAGCAGTTTCATTAACCAGGAAATGAGCGTCCTTCCCTTGGTTTAATAGAATCCCCCGTCGCTTGCAGCGGGGAATTCAACCCCAATTCGTTTTCCGCCAAGCAGTACATCATCTCAGCAGTCCCCTTCATCGGTCACCATTACTGCCCGAATACAACAATCCGATTTGAGGTGACGTGTCACTCACTTTATTCATGGAGGGGCGGTTCCATCAAATGTACGGCATCGAGTGAGATTCTCAAGGAACCACATATTACGGTGCCAGTCATGGCCGTCATAATTTGTTCAGGTAATGAGACGAGTTAAGTAAATTTACGAATGCTCAAACGGAGAAATCCGGAATGGCACGAAGGAACGGAATAAACAGAAAATGACTTCACAATAAAAAGTGAACTGCTTTACAAACACCCAAAAAATCTCATAATCGGTAGGGGGAACACAACGTGCCGAACTATTTCTTCAGAAATAAAATACACCTCTCGCTGCTTTCCGCGATTGGAGCAGCAAGCTGGTCTGTTTATTTCGATATCCCGGTTAATGGATGGGCTGTTTTGACCGTCTTTCTGCTGACCTTTTCGATCTATCAGGACAATCGGCTTACCGATGATGTTGAAGATACGACGAATGACCCTGATGGTCTGAAAAACGCCCGGAAAAACGAAACGCTTATCACCTATGTCACCTTCTACCTGCTCTCCTTTATCTCACTCGTTATCGCCTTCCAATTCGGACAACAGGCATTCTATACAACGGCACTGATCATTCTGATCGGATTTCTTTATAACCATAAATGCTTCCCGGCGTTGCTCTCCCGTCGTTTGAACGGTGCCCGGCGCCTGAAAGATATCTACGTCGTCAAAAACATCACCCCTCCGCTCGATTGGGCCACCGCCATCATCTTTCTTCCCCTCTTTTTTGAGGGTCAGACACTTTCACCGAAGGCCTGGATTTGCTGGGGTTATCTCTTTATCTGCGCATTCTTTATCGAGGTCATGTGGGACATGCGCGACCGCCGGGGCGATCTCTCAAGCGGCATCAAAACCATAGCCAACACCTTTTCCTTTCTGCATACCAAACAGTTCCTCATCATCACGAGCGTGATCTCCGGAGCCGTGCTGTTCTTGTTTACCTTCACGAACATCCTTCCGGGATCCACCTATTTCCTGCTGGCAAATAACGCTGCCGTGATCGTCATCGCCAGTATGTACCAAGAGAACAAAGAGTCGTTTATGCGGAAGATCAGTGACGTAACCATTCTCCTCGCAACTGTTCTGTTCCTCTCCTTTGGCCTGATCGCCTTTTATTCGAGATAACGCTTTTCGTTTCTCATCAACTTTTTTAAGTTTCTCTGTATCCTGTCGGGCAACGTCAGTGTAGAAAAGCGTATACCCCATTACTCAAGACCAAGCAGGTTATTGATATCTGATTTTTTGAGAACCGTGGTTTTACTCTCCTCAACTTGCTGAAGAGAATGCTGTAAATGCTCAACGACCTTTGGGTCCGAAAAATACCGGTTGATGTCGCTCATTTTCCGGGCAGGAATAATTTCAAAGGTTTCGCTCTTCCCGCACTGGATAATTACCCGTTCCTTGTTTGCGATATCAAGGTATTTCCGAAGGTTACGCCTCAACTCTGTAGTGCTTATTGCTATCGATTGTTCCTCTTTATGTATCACCATAGCGTACAAAACATCAGTAAGATAGTTGTATGCCGGATAACCACCCTCATGTCATGACGCGACCTGCGTTGTCATTCAATAATTATAATCAGTTTTCAGATGGGGATCCGGCATAACCGAAGCTGATGCGTTGCATCTACAGAAGATTCTGAGACCTGAAAACGTTTTCAACGATAGCGCGGGCGGCTTTTCCTGTAGGATGCTCTCCGCCGGTGATGTTGCAGGCAAACACGTACTCGACTCCCCCACTTTCGAGAAAGCCGACAAACCATCCGAGCTCTTCTTTGCCGTCAGCACTCTTGCCTGATCCGGTCTTGCCATAGAGTTTCCCTTTTGGAGTTTCTGCTACCAGCATGACTTCACGAAGTGTTTTCACATGCTTTCCGGAAAACGGCAGCCTGCCGTCAAGCAGTTTGTTTAATAACGCGACCTGCTCTTTGGCGCTGATGAGCATTCCGGTTTTTCCTTTCCGGGGAAGCCAGAAAGTATCGATCCCCGCAGAGATATCCCCGTTTCCATAGCCGATCCGTTCGATATATGTCTTCATCCGTGCAGGCCCGATAGCTCTTGCCAGCGCCTGAAAAGCAGGCACTGCCGAAACCCGGAACGCCTCACGAAGAGTTAAATCGCCATTCCATGCATCGATATCCCGATGCACACCATCCCATGTATACCAGGGATCATCGGCTCCCTTGATCAGGCCGAGCTGCAAGCCGATAAGAGTATTATAAATCTTGAATGTTGAGCAGGGAGACATTCGCCGAGCGCTGAGTGCCGGATTCACATCGGTCACAGCACCGGAGGAGCGGTTAACGATCACCAGCGCCGTATCCAAGGCGCCGAAAAGCGTTCTGTCGATCTCCTGCGCGCCCGAACGCGTCGGCACGCCAAAGAAAAGCAGCAATAATATCAGTAGTTTCATTCTCTTTTAACTCCCAAAATGGTATCGGTTTACTCTGAATAAATTCACAAAAAAATAACAAAACGGTAAAATCGATTCAGGATGAAATAATAGCTGTTTTTGCGAAATGATTTACACGTTATCTTTAGCGAAAAAATAATGGCCCTCTTTTTCCAAAATCGGGCAGATCAGTCTTAACAGTCTTCAATGACAGATTATGATAACATTAAGTGATCTGGGCTTTGACGTGTGGTTCGAAGCACATATCGATGACATCCGCCATGAGGGTCAGAACATTGCACGCATAACAGCCGTTGATCGCAATTCTTACCTTGTCAGGAATGAAATCGGTGAGATTCCTGCCGAACTTGCGGGAAAGTTCTCTTTCCAGGTTGAGTCATCGGTTGAGCTGCCCTGTGTCGGCGACTGGGTCAGTGTGCAGTATCATAATGAGGGCACCCTGGCAATCATCCATGGGCTCTTTCCACGAAAAACGTTTTTACGCCGGAAGCGTGCCGGCATGGAAGTGGAATACCAGATGATTGCAGCCAATATTGATCTCGCATTTATTGTCCAGTCCTGTCACTTTGACTTTAATCTGGCGAGACTGAACCGCTATCTGGTCATGGCGGCTGACGGGCATGTTGAGCCAATTATCATTCTTGCCAAAACGGATCTGATCTCCGACGCTGAACTGCAGGAGAAGCTTTCGGCTATAAAAGAGGCTGGAATCACGACAAGAATTATCGCACTCAGTAATCTGACCGGCGCTGGATATGACGAATTCCGGGAGGTATTGTTTCCAGGAAAAACCTGTTGCCTGCTTGGTTCGTCGGGAGTCGGCAAAACGACGATGATCAATCACCTGACTGGACGGAATGATCTTGATACCAAAGCGGTCAGTGGAACGGGAGAAGGCACACATACAACGACGCGTCGGCAGCTTATTGTGCTTGACAATGGCGTTATGTTCATCGATACGCCCGGAATGAGAGAGTTGGGCCTTCTGGGCGCCGGTGAAGGAGTCAACAAGGGGTTTGAAGATATTATTGAGCTTGCCGGGGCCTGTCGCTATGCCGATTGCAGCCATACACAGGAGTCAGGATGCGCGGTTCTTGCTGCAATTGCAGGTGGAGAGTTGAGTGAAGAGCGCTATGCAGGCTATCTGAAGCTCCGGAAAGAGTCAGAACACTATGAGATGTCCTACCTGGAGAAGCGGAAAAAGGATAAGGCATTCGGACGCTTCATCAAGACAGCAAAGAAGAATCTGAAAAGATGAATGAGCTGGATCGGACAACCGACTCATGCGAATGGGTTTCAATCCCCGCTGCTACTCACCTTACCGATAAGCATAAATCCTACAAATAAAACAGTGTATCAAATGATCATAAAGAACACTTCCGAAATTGACGCAATAGTTGAAAAGAAAGCCCTCTGCAGGGCTCTCTTTTCAACGGAGTGCAGATTTACTTGAACCTGAAGTTTTTGGCTTCGGCCTGGGCCCTCAGATTTTTGAGAATGACTGAGCCGAGGCTCTGTTCACCAGCATTTTGTTTCTGTTTCTGCAGGATATAGGCATCCCGTTTCCGGCTCAGTTCTGTAATCTGCGCTTTCACCTCTTCCCGCTCTCTCTTTTTTTGCTGAACATAGCCGTTCAGTTGACCGGTGTTCATCTTCCGCAGCTCTTCCGGCAGTTCTTCCTTCTTGAGCTGACCGGTTGTTATTTTTTTCTCTTCCACTGCATCGACCAGATCCCACTCCGAAGCCTTGTAAAGACTCGATCCTTTTGAGACACTCCTTGCTGCCGAAACGGGTGCGGAAAGTTTTGCAGCGTTCGCGTCCTGCTGCGACTGGCGGGCAATGCTCTCTTTTCCAGCCTTGCCATAGGGTACATAGGTGCTGTTGATCCGGCTGTTCAACAGTACCAGATCATGATCATAAGGTGTCGGAATACCTCCTGCATCCCTGTCGCTGTCGATGGCAAAGTAGCTGCCACCACCCAAAACGGCCCCTCTCTGCCAGAATGATCCGATACCTTCACGGTAGTCCCCACAGTAGATGGTGTTGACCACGATATCCTTTCCGGCAGCCCACCGGCAAGCCACATCGTAATCAATCGATCCCTGGTTGAACGGTTCATTACCCGCAATGAAAATCATTTTCAGACCTTCCCGGGAACTATTCCACTGCAACTGGTTCAGGCTGCTGCCGATAACATGCCCGCAATACTCCGAACCGCCGTTGGTGTCGAGAGAGAAAAGCGCTTCGGAAAGCAGGTCGAGGTTTTCCGTAAACGGAGTCACCTGACGGATATATCCCGACGTTGCCGGAAGGTTGTTGTTGCCATATTCATAGAGCGCGACCTCAAGCCGAATGTTTTCGCCCCGTTTATGCATTCTTGAAAGTTCGTTGACGATCTGCCATAACTGGCTCTTTGCCTGATTGATCAGTCCGTCCATACTGTTGCTGGTATCGAGCAGCAAACAGAGCTGAACAAGCCTGTAATCACGAGGGCATTTTTGTTCAACCAACCTGAGATTGTCGTACTGCCGTGCATAACCCTCCATGGCCTTCCTCAGCGAGAGCGCCTGCACTCCCCTGACCTCAGCATTGTCTGAACCGGCTATAGTTTTTGCTTCAAGAGATGTTGTTCCGGTGGCTGCGCAGACAGCAACAAGCAGTGGCAATAATTGTTTCTTCATGATAATCACACGATTGCAGTTGAGAATCCTTCCGTTCAGATTAATGACGATATCCCCATTCATTTCTTGCACTCTCCTCATAAAACCCGGAATAAGCGTCTGTACTTCTTCTGGATTTCGTATCATGTCTCTGAAAGAGAGGAAAACATACCATCCTGCAAAGGAAAATAAGTGGCGCACGATGCAACACCTCACTGACAAAAATACCGGGCATCCTCAATGGCTGTTATAGAAAATGTTCCTCATATCGGGGATGTTGTCTGTGCGATTATTGAAAAGGAAGGTTTGTTTCTTGTCGCACAACGTCCCGAAGGGAAGTCGATGGCATCCCTGTGGGAATTTCCCGGCGGCAAGGTAAACCAGAATGAAACGGAAAAAGCTGCCCTGCAAAGAGAACTTCAGGAAGAACTCGGTGTGACGGTGAACATCATTCAGCGCCTGACCCCTTGTTTCCACACCTACCCTGATTTTTCCCTGACGCTTATACCGTACCGATGCCTGTTGTATGGAGAGGAGCCCAGGGCGCTTGAACATCAAGCACTCCGTTGGATAACTCCTTATGAAACAGGCTTGTACAACTTTCCCGATGCCGATGTGCCGATACTCGAAGAGTACCTTGCACAAATCAGATCGTCCTGAAATAGGCTGGAACGTTGAGCAAAAACGGTTAAATCATTCGATCTCCCCCTGTGTTGTCAACACATATACGAAATTTTTACCCGTAATAGCTCAAGAGAAATGACTGAAAAAGTCAAGTACAGGAAGGCCAGTATTCCTTACATGCTTTGGTTTTTCTTTTTACTGTGATACTTTTAAGACATCTGTTTTACAGATTTTTTGTTTTAACCTTAATTACCCCTCGGAGGATCATTATGCGGATTAAATTTTTTCTGATGTTTTTGTTTCTTTTTTCAATCTCTGTTTTTTCTCAAGGATTCGCCGAAGAGAAACCTCGTCTTGGGGTATTGAGATTCACAAACCACACCTCTGCAGGATGGTGGGAAGGGAGTGTGGGAACGGATCTGCAGGATATGCTCATTGCAGAACTGGCATCGACGAACAGTTTTCGAGTACTCGAAAGGAGAGAACTTGACGCTGTTCTCAATGAACAGGATCTGGGTGATTCCGGAAGGGTAAATCCCAGAACAAGGGCACGATTAGGGAAAATTACCGGTGCCAAGTATCTGGTCGCTGCTACACTTTCAGCCTTTGAACAGAACACAAGCGGTGGCGGAGGGGGACTCTCTTTTGGTGGTATCAGTTTGGGAGGCAGGCAGGACAAGGCCTATATGGCTGTCGACCTTAAAGTGATTGATGTTGAAACAGGCGAAATCTATGATGCCCGGACTGTAGAGGCCACATCAAAATCCAGTGGTATCAGCGTAGGTGTACACCGTGGAGGCTTTGGCGGTAACCTTGGCCAGTATCAGAATACTCCTGTAGGGAAAGCAATCAGGGCTTGTATCATGGAAATAGTCGAGTACCTGGAGTGCTCTCTGGTAGAAGGAAAGGATAGTGGTTGCATGGACGAGTATAGATCGAAGGAAAGATCCAGAAGAGAAAAGACCAAAGGTTCAATTCAACTAGATTAACTGACAGTATTGACAAGGGGGCGGCTCATGAAGTACGCCCCCTTGCATCTGCATTGAATGATTGCCCTGCCTGAAACCGCTGATGTTATGAACTTCCGTATTACCAGAATCCATCAGTTACATGACCTCTTTTTATAGTTTTATGGCTGCTTTTTCGATGAGGATTTATCCGGCTCGAATTCAAGTATGACTGAGTTCATGCAGAAGCGCTTTCCCGTTGGAGGCGGCCCATCGTCAAAAACGTGACCAAGATGTGCTTTGCAGCGTCCGCAAACGACCTCTGTCCGCTCCATACCAAAAGAGGAGTCTTTCCGATAGAGAACACTGTTTGGGCGCAGGGTTTCAAAAAAGCTGGGCCAGCCGCAGGTAGTGGCAAATTTGGCGTCGGAGCGAAAAAGCATATTGCCACATGCTGCACAGAAGTAGCTTCCCCGCCCCTCATAATCCCAGTATTTTCCTGAAAATGCCTGCTCGGTTGAACCGTGGCGAGCCACCTCATATACTGCCGGAGAAAGCACCTCCTTCCAGATGGCATCAGAAAGATTGAGGCTGGTTGTATCGGTACGCGAGTAATAGGGATTGGCCGGATGTTGCTTTTCAGTCATGGCTTTGGGTTTTTCAGTTATTGTTGGGGGCGCGGCCCCATTGCATGCCGACAGTGTAACAATAGTCATCAGAATGAAAAGAGTCGTTCGTGCCAGGCGTCGAAATATCTGGTTCACTGCTGATGTTGACACACCAAGCTGACGAGCCGTCTCAGCATATGATAATCCAAACTCCCTGATAAATTTCACCGCGAGTTCCTTTCGCAATGCCGTACACTCATCTCTTTTACTGCCGGACTCCATCAACTGCAATGCAACGCCACATTCTCCGCATCTTTTACGAAGCTCTTCAGCAGCATCCTGACTGAAATTCGACGCTGGTATAAGAGCCTTTACGGAATCATCTGCCTGGTCAAGTATCTCCCTGACAAATGCACTGCTACCGAGAATCCGCTCGTCGCCGAATTGCTTTTCTCCGCGCTGCCTCAGCGATTTCACTTCCGACCACCCTCCGGTTGAACGAATCAGCCCTCCACCGGTTAACTCAGGCTGCTCTCCTTTTCTGCTCTCCGCTTCAACAAAGAGTCGATATGCCTCTCGGGCCATCCCCTCCTTTTCCCCAAAAAAGCGCAGCACAAAGTCGCTCTCCTGCCACTCATGGTTGCACTGCTTCATGATGACCGCATGACCACTCCACCGATGCTGGTCGAGTTCCTCCAGGGAATGCACAATTCCTGCCCTCAACGGGTTAAGATGAATATAGCTGACCAACCGCACAAAGTAGGGCTCCTCCTCACAGACGATCGATTTATATCGGTTTTGAAAGAGATGACCATACCTCTTGTGGCGACGATTGTACACTGTTGCATAGCCACTCAGAAGCTTGCGCATAAATGACGATAAACCCTCCTCACTGCTCTTAAGCAGGATATGGGCGTGATTGATCATCAATGCCCATGCGTAGATCTCCGTGCCTGTTGCTTTTGCCAGCCTGCCCATGCGAAGGACAAATTGATCACGATCGGTGTCATCCATGACGATTCGACACCCCTCAATACCCCGCACCATCACATGATGGAGAGTTCCGGGTGCATCAAGTCTTGCTCCACGCGGCATGTTACCTCCCCTTTTGAGTTGCTGAAAATTATCCGAAATTTAACTAAATATTTGAATAAGTACCAAATATCAACAACGTCCCCCACTTTTTAGAGTGGGATCATCGACGGATTTTTTTGTAGATCTTGTTCAGGATTTTTTCAAAATTAATGACTGATTTTTGGCGCGTCCGGACGGGAATGTCATCACAGGTATCTTCTGGAATGCCGCTCTGAACGGGATAAATGAGGATAAAGCTGTTTTTCTGGAAATACCTGTTGAGATAGAGCGGTATCTTTGCCATCCTGGCGTGATAGGAGATGTTGTTCTTCCGGCTCATGACGATAATAAGGTTATCGTCTTTTTTTATCTCATTTGAGAGCACAAGAAAATCAGCCCACTCCTTGAACATCTTGTACTCGGCATGAACAATGCTCTCTCTATAAGCCTCCTTCAGATAAGCAATAGTCTGACGGGATGCATAGATGACCATCCTGCTGCCGGTGTTTTTTATGATATTGATGACGCTCTGCATCCACAATACAAAACCAACCTCATTTTCTGCTCCTACAGGAATTACGATAATGGTTCGTTTGATGGTGGCAAGGGGCTGAACCGATCTGTAGATAAAAGTGGTGACATTACAGCGTCGGAGAATGCTTTCCGGTGAACTGCCAAAAAAGCTGTCCATGAGGCTCTGCTTATGATGAAGGCCTATAATCAGTTCGTTAATTTTCTGTTCTCTGATAACGCCAGCAATACCATTGAGTATATCGCTGTCATAACGAAGCAAACCCGTCAGCTTGTTATCAGTGGATGATGCGGCAACTGCAGCCTTTTCAAGAATTTTTCCCGCACGTTTTTCCTGCGTCTCATCGGGCATGCTGTTATCGGCGACATGCATGGCATAGATACCCTTGCGGTTTTTGACAGATGTTACGGTTACGCTGAGATTGACCAACTCATCAACCGTGCTGATGTCGTTCATATAAATCAGTATACGCTCATCAGCGGCAAGCACTCCGGGTTCTGGAACATCATCTGCCGCTTCGGCAAGGGCAATGTTCTGCGCCCCTTTCTCCCCAACTATGGTTGCCAGCGTGCAGGTTAGCAGAATAAAGAGAATCGTGCCGTTGAGCACGCTTTCATCGAGCAGTCTGACAGGAGCGCCAGTAATGCTATAGCCAATGATAATATTGTAACCAATCAGGACGGTTGCCAGTGCGAGTGCGGCATGTGCGCTGATCAGTCCAAAAATGAGTCTGCGCTGGTCAAGGGAAAAGCCGAAGAGTTTTTGGGTAATCCAGGCTGAAAGATATTTGGCCACCGTAGCAGCAATGGTGATGACCACAGCAACTTCAATGGTTTCATAACCCTTGAAGAAAGCCTGAATATTGATCAGCATACCAACCCCGATCAGAAAAAAAGGAATAAAGATGGCATTGCCGACAAACTTGATGCGGTTCATGAGCGGTGATGTCCGCGGGATGAGGCGGTTCAGGGCAAGACCTCCAAGAAATGCCCCGATAATAGCCTCAACACCTGCGGCCTCGGCAAGAAAGGCGCTGAAAAAGACCATCGCCAAAACAAAGAGGTACTGTTGCACGCTGTCGTCAAAACGCTTGAAAAACCATCGGGCTATAACGGGAAAGAGCAGGATGACAACCAGACTGAAGAGCGTTATACCGATAAGAAGTCGTATCCAGAATGCGGCAGTCAACTCCCCTTCCGAGAGTCCGACAACAACTGCAAGCACCAGAAGAGCAAGAGTGTCGGTGATAAGTGTGCCACCGATTGCTACATTGACCGCCTTGTTTTTGGCTATGCCAAGCTTGCTGACAACCGGGTAAACAATGAGCGTATGAGAGGCAAAGATACTGCCGATAAGGATGGATGAAAGCAGGGAAAAATGGAGAATATAGAGCGCTACAACAATACCGAGTACAATGGAGATAAGGAAAGTATAAAGTCCAAACAGGATACTTTTGCTGCTGTTTTTGCGAAAATCGGCAACATCTATCTCAAGGCCTGCAAGAAACATGATGTAGAGCAGACCCACCGTACCAAAGAGGATGATACTGCTGTCACGAAGCATCAGATTCAATCCATGAGGGCCAATGAGCGCTCCGGCAAGGATAAGAGTGATCAGGCTTGGAATTTTCAGCCGGCTGAGAAGAAAGGGAGCAAACAGGATGATAAGGAGCAGCAGCGAAAACTGTAATACCGGATTTTTCAAGGGCAGTGATATATCTATCAGGCTCATCAACACCATCGTTTACAATCCAGAAGTTAATCACGGGCCCGTCGGCACTTTTTTGTGAAATATGCATATCTTTTCAGTTGAACACAAACCGGCCGCATCTCTCTTTGGCCTCAACTTCAACAACCCGGCCTCCTGTAACCTTTTTCCTGCAAGAAAACAATGCACTGGATCTATCTGATTATGGCGATTTTGTTTGAAGTATCCGGCACCACCTGCATGAAAATATCTGACGGATTCAGTAAACTTGCACCAACGCTTTTTATCTTTATTTTTTACGGGCTGAGTTTTACCTTTCTTTCGCTGGCGCTCAAGGTACTTCCCATCGCCCTGACCTATGCAATCTGGTCAGGAATTGGAACGGCAGCAATTACCGTTATCGGAGTCATCTGGTTCGGTGAAGGTATAAACGCCATTAAACTCGCATCCCTGCTGCTGATTATTATCGGCGTTGCAGGGTTGCATTTCAGTCAAGAGGTTCACTAACGCATGAAACAGTTGATCAATCCTCTCTATAAAAAAATAGTCGTCAAAGTCGGCACCAACGTCATTACCACAAAAAAAGGCGAACTTGACCTTGAAATTCTCCAGCAGCTTACCACCCAGATTGCGGAACTGCAAAAACAGGGAATTCAGATCATTCTCGTCTCGTCGGGAGCTGTCGGCGCCGGACGCTCGGTGGTCAAACTCTCCGGAACCATCGCGCCGGTTGCGGCCCGCCAGGTACTTTCCTCTACAGGCCAGATCAAACTGATCAGCAGCTACAACGAGCTCTTTGCAAAGCACGGGCTGATCACCGCCCAGATTCTGGTCACCAAGAGCGATTTCAGCGACCGCCTGCACTATCTCAACATGCAGACCTGCTTCAGCTCCCTTCTGCAGCAAAACATAATCCCCGTTGTCAATGAGAACGATGCCGTGTCAGTGACCGAATTGATGTTTACCGACAATGATGAGCTCTCCGGCCTCATTGCATCCATGATGGATGTTGAGGGCTACATCATTCTCTCGCATGTTGATGGCCTTTTTGACATGAAATCAGGCAATGGCACCATCATCCCCATCATTGATCCCTCGACCAAACATTTCCACCAGTATATCAATCCGGGAAAATCAGAATTCGGCAGAGGAGGGATGTTGACCAAGTGCCATATCGCGCAGAAACTCTCCCGTCTCGGCATCACCGTCCATATTGCCAACGGACGCACTCCCGGTATTCTCCTCTCGCTTCTTGAGGGAGAACAGACCGGCACAAAATTTCTGCCGCAAAAGGCAACCCACGGCCCGAAACGGTGGATTGCAAACAGCGAAGGGATGGAAAAGGGAGCGGTCACCGTCAACATGGGCGCTGAAATGGCCCTGGTGGCCGGAGATCGAGCCAACAGCCTGCTGCCGGTCGGTATTGAATCGGTTGAAGGGCGTTTCCTGAAAGGCGACATCATCAAGGTCTGTGCGACGGACGGAACCATCATCGGCTACGGTATGGCGCAATACAGCTCGGAAAAAACAGTTGCAATCATGGGTCTGCAGGATCAGAAACCCCTGATTCATTACGATTACCTCTATATCACCACCTGAATTCTGCCCGACATGAAAGAAACGATAACGAAACAACTCATAGCCGTCCAGCAGGCAAGCAGGGAGATCATCACCCTCACCGACGAAACCATCAACAGCCTGCTCTGCGCCCTTGCCGACAGCATACCATCTCACCAGGAGGCCATTCTCCAGGCAAACCAGAAAGATATCGAACGAATGGATCCGGCTGACCCCATGGTTGACCGGCTGCTGCTGAATGCATCGCGTCTTGATGCCATTGCTGCCGACATCCGTAATGTCGCTTCACTCCCTTCTCCGCTTGATGCACTGCTTGAAGAGCGGGTGCTGCCGAACGGCCTCAACCTGAAAAAAGTGACCGTACCAATAGGCGTGATCGGCATCATCTACGAAGCAAGGCCAAACGTCACCTTCGACGTCTTTGCGCTCTGCCTGAAATCGGGCAATGCAACCGTCCTGAAAGGAGGAAGTGATGCCATGTACTCCAATATTGCCATTGTCGAACTGATCCACTCCGTCCTGAAGCAGCATGGCATCAATCCTGATACCCTCTACCTGCTGCCCGCAGAACGGGAAGCCGCCGCCGTCATGCTCAACGCAGTCGGCTATATCGACATGATTATTCCACGCGGAAGCCAGAAGCTGATCGACTTTGTCCGTAACAACGCAAAGGTTCCGGTCATCGAAACCGGCGCAGGCATTGTGCACACCTATTTCGACAAAAGCGGCGATCTTGACCTCGGCAAGCATATCATCTTCAACGCCAAAACCCGTCGCCCCAGCGTCTGCAACGCCCTTGATACTCTCGTGATCCACCAGGAGCGTCTCGCCGACCTCCCTGCTCTGGTAGAACCGCTTCAGGAAAAACAGGTGATGCTCTTTGCTGATGAGGCCGCCTTTCAGGCACTGCAGGGCTCCTATCCTGACGACCTGCTCCATCAGGCTGAACCGGAACATTTCGGCACCGAATTCCTTTCTCTGAAAATGTCGGTAAAAACGGTTTCCTCCCTTGAAGAAGCGCTGGAGCATATCACCCGCTACAGCTCACGCCACAGCGAAGCCATCATCGCGACTGACCCCGAGACAACGGCAACCTTCCTCAAACGGGTCGATGCCGCCGTGGTCTATGCCAACACCTCAACCGCCTTCACCGACGGCGCACAGTTCGGACTTGGCGCCGAGATCGGCATCAGTACACAGAAGCTCCATGCCAGAGGCCCGATGGCGCTGAAAGAGCTGACAACATATAAATGGATTATTGAAGGAAACGGCCAAACCAGACCAGCATAAATAATGCTTGAAGCAAAAAATATCAGCAAGTCCTACACCCTTCCGGGGAAAAAGAGCATCGAGATCCTCCGCAAAGTCAATCTCACGCTTGGCGAAGGTGAGATGGTGACCGTCATCGGTGCCTCAGGAAGCGGCAAAACAACCTTGCTCAACCTGCTCGGCACCCTCGACACACCCGACAGCGGCGAAATCCTCTTTGACAAGGAAGTTTTGTTCCGGGATAAAAAATACACGCTCTCACAAAAAGCGTTGGCAACGTTCCGGAACCGGAAAATCGGCTTCGTCTTCCAGTTCCACCACCTCCTTTCCGACTTCACCGCCCTCGAAAATGTGGCGATGCCCGAATTCATCGCCACCGGCAAACTGCCGCCCGCAAAAAAAAGGGCCGGAGAGCTGCTTGCAAGCCTTGGCCTCTCGGAGCGGTTCGACCACCTCCCCTCTGAACTCTCCGGTGGTGAACAGCAGCGCGTCGCCATTGCCCGCGCCCTGATGAACAACCCGAAACTGATACTGGCCGACGAACCAAGCGGCAACCTCGACAACCAGAACAGCCGCATTCTCTACGAACTCATGGCCCGCCTGAGCAAGGAGCGCCAAACCTCCTTCGTCATCGTCACCCACAACGAAGAGTACGCCGCCCTCGCCGACCGCTGCCTGCGCATGGCAGATGGGCAGTTGCATCCCTGCGGGGGGTGAAGCGAAAAAACCTGAGACAAAAACATGGATTCAAAAATGCCTGAAATAGCCAGATTTTACGGAATAGTCATTAAATTGTTTTTTGGTGATCACCCACCACCACATTTTCATGCCGTCTATGGAGAACATATTGGATTGTTCAACATCGATACCATGGAAATGATTGAAGGTGATTTACCCGGCAGAGCACGAAAGCTGGTCAATGAATGGGCAACAATGTATCAATCTGAGTTAAAAGAGATGTGGAATAAGCAAGAATTTCACAATCTCCCACCGCTGGATTAGTATGATGAATCATCCAAAAATCATAAGTGCCACAGCAATTGACGATTATTCACTTCTCGTTGAATTTGATAATCATCAGAAGAAAACCTATGACATTAAACCTTTGCTTGAGAAAGAGATGTTTGCTCCCTTAAAAAACGCAGCACTGTTCAGTGCAGTGAAGGTGGATGTGGGTGGTTACGCAGTTATTTGGCAGAAAGATATTGATATTAGCGAGCATGAATTATGGGTTCATGGCGAGACAGCACTGTAAATGGTCGGTTAAGGAGAGAGTATGGATACTGCACGCATTTTGCCATCCGGGCAGAGCCAGGCTATCCGATTGCCCAAGGAGTACCGGTTTAAGGGCACCGATGTTCTTATCAAACATTTCGGTAATGGAGTTTTACTGTTGCCGATTGATAAGTCATGGGCAATGCTTGACACTGCTCTGGAGGAGTTTGAGCCAGGGTTTCAATTGCAGCGAGAGGAGCCTGAAGAGCAGATTCGCGAGGAGATACCAATATCTGCATCTACATCATCAAACCATTGAAAATTGGGCCGCATTATAAACCGCTGCAACCATGCCTGAAAGAGCAACACTGATCGCCAAGGGAACGTACGCTACGAACGGGAAACAAACCTCTCCTGAGAAGCGCTTTATTGAGGTTAACGGCTTTAAGGTTCATTACCGGATGGCTGGCAGCGGAAAGCCGCTCGTGGTACTGCTGCATGGCAGTTTTCTGAGTCTCCGCTCATGGCGCCTCGTATTTGATGAACTGGCGAAAACAACAACGGTCCTGGCCTTCGACCGTCCTGCTTTTGGTTATACCTCACGCCCTCTGCCCTCAAAGGCCACAGGGGTCAGTTACACTCCTGAAGCCCAGAGTGACCTCGTTATCGCACTGATAAAAAAACTTGGTTTCAGCAAAGCGGTGCTGGTTGGCAATTCAACGGGGGGCACCCTGGCGCTTTTGACAGCACTCCGCCATCCGCAGCATGTTGAGGGAGTGGTGCTTGCCGGCGCCATGATTTACAGCGGCTATGCCACCAGTGAAGTTCCTGCCTTCATGAAGCCTGTCATGAAAGCCATGACACCGGTTTTTTCTCGTCTGATGAAATTCCTCATCACCAGACTCTACGACCGTAATATTCGCGGCTTCTGGCACAACAAGGAGCGGTTGGGCGACGCTGTTCTTGCCGAGTTTCGCAGTGACCTGATGCATGGCAACTGGTCGAGAGCCTTTTGGGAGCTTTTTTTGGAAACACATCATCTCCAGTTGGAGAAGCGGCTGAAAACCATGTCGCTGCCATCACTCGTCATTACGGGTGAACACGACTTGACCGTCAAAACAGAGGAGAGCATCCGGCTTGCCCGTGAACTTCCCTGTGCTGAGCTGGTAGTTGTACCCGATTGCGGGCATCTGCCACACGAGGAACAGCCTGAAGCCTTTCTTGTGGCCGTCAGGAAATTTTTGAAAAGAGTCGTTTAGAAAACTCAATAACCTCTGCATGAACGAACCATCAACCCTCCATAAAATGGGGCCGATTACTCTGGCGCCGTCGGTGCTGCCCCGCCACGCTCTGACCTATCTCTATGCGGCTTTCTTTTCTATCGGGCTGGTCACCTTTGTCTCGATCGGTCAGGCTTATATCCTCAACGAGCATCTGAAAATTCCCACTTCGCAGCAGGGAACCATCAGCGGCAATCTGGTTTTCTGGACGGAAGTTGTCACGCTGCTCTTTTTTGTGCCTGCCGGGGTTCTGATGGATCGTATCGGGCGAAAACCGGTCTACAGCGCCGGTTTTTTTCTGCTTGCAGTGGCTTATGCGCTCTATCCGCTTTCACGATCCGTTTTTGATTTAACTCTCTACAGGATGATTTATGCACTCGGTATTGTTGCGGTGACCGGTGCGCTCTCGACGGTGATGATCGACTATCCTGCTGAACGGTCGCGGGGAAAACTGATTGCCATAACCGGATTTCTTAATGGTCTTGGTATTGTGGTGCTGAACAGCTTTTTCGGCGGCTTGCCGATGCAGCTTGTTGCGAAGGGGTTCAGCGGCAGTGATGCCGGGCTCTATACGCATCTTGCCATTGCCGGAGTTGCGCTGGTTTCGGCAGTGGTTGTTGCCTTTGGTCTGAAGGGCGGCACGGAGGTGAGCAAAAAGGATCGTCCTGCTCTTCGCTCTCTTGTTACCAGCGGCATCCGGTGTGCCAAAAATCCGCGCATCCTTCTCTCTTACGCTGCCGCCTTTGTTGCGAGGGGTGATCAATCCATTATCGGCACCTTTCTGCCTTTGTGGGGAACGACTGCTGGAATAGCCATGGGTATGGCGCCTGCCGAAGCGGTCAAAAAGGGAATGATGATTTTTATTATCTCACAGGCTGCGGCACTGCTCTGGGCGCCGGTTATCGGTCCACTTATCGACCGATGGAACCGGGTTACTGCACTGACAATCTGCATGGGACTGGCAAGCATCGGCTATCTTTCGCTGGGGCTGATCAGCAATCCGCATGAACCTGCTTCAATTGTCAATTTCGTGCTCCTCGGCATAGGGCAAATCAGCGCCTTTCTCGGTTCGCAGTCTCTCATCGGACAGGAGGCGCCAAAGGCAGAGCGGGGGTCGGTTATCGGTATGTTCAATATCAGCGGCGCCGTGGGAATCCTTATCATCACGACACTCGGAGGACGATTGTTTGACTCCATGAGCCCGAAGGCACCGTTTATTGTTGTCGGTGCCATCAACTCTCTGGTCATGGTTGCGGGTATCTACGTCCGTATCAAGTTTCCGGGCACAGTACACCTGAACGAACAGCACTGAATCCCGAAAGTGCCATTAACAGGCTGCTATTGTCTGCCGTCCACCCTTCTCCGAATGACTCTATGCGATGTTGCAGAGGGCCAACCGATAGATCAGGCCGACAGAAGCAGGGAACAGATACGCTCAACATCCTCTTCCTTGAGATAAGGGTGCATCGGGAGCGAAAAAATTCGGCTGCTCAGCTCTTCCGAAACGGGATAATCTCCGGCTTTATAGCCGAGAAAATCGTAGGCTTTCTGGAGATGGAGGGGAATCTTGTAATAGATCATCGTTGGAATTCCTTCCTGCTGCAAGGCCTGCATGAGCTGATCCCGCTCAGCAGATGAGGCGGCAAGCAGAGAGTATTGCGCCCATGCAGAGCGGTAGTGTGCTGGAATATGAGGAACGATAAACCGGCCCTGCAGCCTCTCGCTGTAGAGATCGGCTATGCGCTGGCGAGCTTCAAGTTCGTCATCAAAGATGGTGAGCTTTTCGAGCAGCACTGCCGCCTGGATTGAATCAAGCCGTCCGTTGATACCGATACGGTCGTTGCTGTATTTGTCGATACCGCTGCCATGCACCCTGATGGAGCGTAAAAGCGTGTCGAGCTCTTCGTCATCGGTAAAAATCGCCCCCCCATCACCATAGCAGCCAAGTGGCTTGGCCGGAAAAAAAGAGGTTGCTCCAACAAGGCCGAAACTGCCCGCCCTGCGCCCCTTGAAGCTGGCGCCGAAACTTTGGGCAGCATCCTCAAGAATCCAGATTCTGTAAGCATCAGCAACCGCCTGAAGACGATCATAATCCGCTGTCAGACCGAAGAGATCGACGGGGATGAGCGCTTTGGGTTTCAACCCCCGCTGTACAGCATCATCGACAGCATAACCGACAAGATCGGGATCCATGTTGAAGGTGTCGGGCAAGACATCAACAAAGATGGGCGTTGCTCCCGCCAGACTGATCACTTCAGCGGTTGCAACAAAGGTAAAGGGGGTGGTAAGCACGGCATCTCCCGGCCCGACCCCTTTGGCAAGGAGAGGCATGAGCAGGGCGTCGGTTCCTGAGGAGCAAGAGACGCAGTAACGTGAACCAACATAAGAGGCCAGACGTGATTCGAGTTCGGTCACCTCAGGGCCCATGATAAACTGGCCACGATCCAGTATGCCTTCAATGCGATGGAGAAGCGCTGCCCGTATCCGGTCTTTCTGCGAAAGCAGGTCGATAAACTGCATAACTGGTAATGGTTGAGATCTATTAAGACTGTTGGGGTAAAATACAGATTCATTTGATTCTTTTACACCATAAGGGAAATTCTTTCGGAAGAGCTTTTTTTTATGCGCGTAACCACACATTAAAAAAAATTGGTACTCGGTTGGTACAAGAGCGCCAAAGGAGAGTGTGAGAGCCGTGCGGGATGCATGTTTCATAGCTCTCCTCTTGCACGCTATACGATTTTTTATGTATCTATAAGCCAGCTTGCATGTTGCAGATGCAACACAGTAACCAGAAACAGACAATCCAGTCAACGATGAGTTCCTTCTATTTTCTCGGTATCGGAGGTACGGCAATGGCATCCGTTGCCGTCGCACTTTCCCACGCAGGTCATGCCATCAGCGGCTCTGATACGCAGCTCTATCCGCCTATGAGCAGCTATCTTGACGACCATAATATCCGCTATTTCAGCGGTTTTTCCGATTCTAACCTGCAGAGCGCCTCACCGGATTTCGTCATTGTCGGCAATGCGATAAGCCGTGGAAACCCTGAACTCGAATATGCCCTGAACCATCATCTTGAGCTTCTCTCCATGCCGGAGCTGGTTCGACGCCACCTGATCGCCCATAACAGCTCCATTGTGGTGGCGGGCACCCACGGCAAAACAACCACAACCTCTCTTGTCGCCTGGTTGCTTGAACATGGCGGGCTCAAACCGGGATTTCTGGTTGGAGGCATCCCTGAAAACTTTTCTCTTGGCTGCCGGGCTTCAGGGCGCAGTGAAGAGGGCTTTTTTGTGACGGAGGGTGATGAATACGATACCGCCTTTTTCGACAAACGAAGCAAGTTCCTGCTTTACCGCCCCGACATCGCCATCATTAATAATATTGAATTTGATCACGCCGATATTTTCGACTCTCTTGAGGATATCAAACGCAGTTTCAGGCTTTTTGTCAATCTGATCCCCGGTAACGGAACTCTGCTGGTGAATGGTGATGACAAGGTTGCTCTTGAAGTTGCCTCCAGGGCATTTTGCAGGGTTGAGCGGTTTGGTTTGACCAGGGAGTCAGAGTGGAGCGCCTGTAACCTGTCGGCAGACAGCGAGGCATCAACCTTTGACCTTCTCTATCAGGGAACTCTCCTCGGCAGCATCCGCATACCCCTCTTCGGCAACTACAATATCATGAACTCCCTTGCAGCAATTGCTGCAGCAACCCACAGTGGTCTTTCTGTTGAAGCCATCATACGCGCCATGCCTCTCTTTAAGCGCCCGAAACGGCGTATGGAAATTGTCGGCACCTATGCGCATAACATCACACTCGTTGAGGATTTCGCCCATCATCCGACAGCCATCCGGGTAACTCTTGAAGCTCTGGGAGAGCTGTATACCGGAAGACGGATTATTGCCTGTTTTGAACCTCGCTCAAACACTACCACCCGAAACATCTTCCAGCAGGAACTTGCAGAGTGTTTTGGCCCGGCTTCAATTGTTGTCATGGGAATGGTTCATCGGCCTGAACGCTACGGAGCCGAGCAATCACTGAATACCGGACGGCTGAAACAGGAGCTGCAAAATCAGGGAAAGGATGTCTTTCTCGCAGGCGAAAACCCGACCAACTATCCGGCTGATATTGTAGAATTTCTTCACCCGCAACTGAATGAAAATGATGTAGTTGTCCTGCTCAGTAATGGAAGCTTTGGTAACCTGAAAAATCTTTTAACAGAATGTTTAAAAAAAATTCCTGAATAATTCCAGTTGTATATCATATCTTAGGGAGTATTTTTAGCCGCAAAAAAGAACTTTCTGCGGCAATTATTCATCAACAATCAATACTAACGTAGTACAATACCGGAACAACATTATGGCAAAAGTAAAAGTCGGCATTAATGGATTTGGCCGCATCGGGCGTCTGGTTTTTCGCCAGGCACTGAACAACCCGAATTATGAAATTGTTGCAATCAACGACTTGTGTGACCCGAAGACCCTCGCGCACCTTCTCAAGTACGATTCAACCCACAAAAAATTCAATGGCCAGGTAAGTGTTGAGGGCAGCAATCTGGTCGTCAACGGCAAGGTTATCACCATTACCGCTCAGCGTGACCCGGCATCACTTCCCTGGAAAGAGCTTGGCTGTGATCTGGTTGTTGAATCAACCGGCATCTTTACTTCAAGAGAAGGCGCATCAAAGCATCTTGCTGCAGGTGCAAAAAAAGTTATCATTTCAGCTCCGGCAAAAGACAAAATTGACGCCACCATCGTGCTTGGTGTTAATGGCGACTCGATCACCGGCAAAGAGGAGATCGTTTCAAACGCAAGTTGCACAACAAATTGCCTTGCTCCAATGATGAAGGTGCTGCAGGATAATTTCGGCATCGAAAAAGGGTTCATGACCACCGTTCATGCCTACACCAACGACCAGAACATCCTTGATCTTCCGCACTCCGATCTTCGCCGTGCCCGTTCAGCCGCATTGTCCATCATTCCGACCAGCACCGGCGCAGCAAAAGCTATTGGCGAGGTTATTCCTGAGCTCATCGGTCGCCTTGACGGTTTCGCCATGAGAGTACCTGTACCAGACGGCTCCGTCACTGATGTTACCGCCATTCTCCAGAAACCGGCAACAAAAGCAGAGATCAACGCTGCCATGAAAATCGCAGCAGACGGGCCTATGAAGGGATTCATGGAATACTGTGAAGATCCTATCGTTTCACAGGACATCGTCGGCAACCCACACTCCTGTATCTTTGATTCACTGCTCACCATGAGCTCTGGCAATCTGGTAAAGGTAGTCGGCTGGTATGACAACGAACTTGGATACTCAACCAGAGTTACCGATCTTCTTGATATCTACTCGAAATTTGTCTAAAATTGGCTCTTCCTCAGAGGTGATTTAAAAAAAGGCGCTCTTAACTGGAGCGCTTTTTTTTGTACTTTACTCTCTCTTCTCTCTCCAGATAATTACAGTTCTGTGGTCAACGCAACTATCCTTTTTTCTTATGACACACACTGCCGCCACTCCCATGAAAGCCATTATCCTTTTCGACAGCAAAACTGCAGGTGGATCGACCGAACAACTCATTGATTCGATAGGCCGCAAACTTGCTGAAACAGGCGCGTATGTCGAAAAAGCAAAATGCAAAAAAACAGGTGATTACAGCTTCGTCAAAGAGTTTGATGTTGTGATTATGGGCGCCCCGATTTACTATCTGCTGGTATCGTCCGAACTCCTTGGTGCGCTCTTGCAAAGCAACCTGAAAAGTTGCATTCAGGGGAAAAAAATCGCCCTCTTTCTCACCTGCGGAAGTCCTGAACTGATGGCAAACCTCCTCTATCTTCCACAACTGAAACTCAACCTTATCGGCAGCACCATTCTTGCAGAAAAGATCTTTGCTCCCAATCAGCTCTCTGATCAGAGCGTTATCGCCAACTACGTTGAAGAGGTGAACAAGGCCTACAAAAAAAATGGGAACTAACATCATTATCCGGCAAAACTGATTATTACCTATAATTCACTGTCAACACACTCACGGAACCTGATAATGTGTTGACAGTTGGACGGCAAGGGCATAGAAAGGCCATAAAAAAAACTATATTGGGTCGTTTTCTCATTACCTTGTCCGCCTGTATACCTTTCCCGGAAATGGTTTGATACGCTTGTCTGCGTTCACCATCTTACCACCCGGCACGACAAGCTCATTTTTCTATCATCCAAGATCATGACCAGGGAGTCATCGTTAAAACACATGGACTATTCAAAACAATCAATAGAATTACATCTCAAATCGCGCGGCAAAATCGAAATCCGTTCAAAAGTCAGCATAAAAACCAAAGATGACCTTTCTTTGGCTTATACTCCGGGTGTGGCTGCTGTCTGCACTGAGATCAGCCTTGATAAACAGAAATCCTATACCCTGACCAATCGGGCAAACCAGGTTGCGATTGTATCTGATGGTACCGCAATTCTTGGTCTCGGCGACCTCGGGCCGGAAGCCGCCATGCCGGTCATGGAGGGCAAAGCGATCATTTTCAAGGAGTTTGCCGATATTGATGCTATTCCGCTCTGCATCAACTCAACCGACGTTGAAGAGATCATACAATTCTGCAAAATGATTGAGCCCAGTTTTGCGGGCATCAATCTTGAAGATATTTCAGCGCCAAGATGCTTTGAAATTTTTGAGCGTCTCGAAAAAGAGCTCTCAATCCCGGTTTTCCATGATGATCAGGACGGTACTGCAATCGTTACCATGGCGGCTATCATCAATGCCTGCCGTATAACCGGCAAAAAGATTGGAGATCTCACGGTTATCATCAATGGCGCCGGAGCTGCCGGTATTGCCATTGCAAGGCTTCTGATTCATGCGCAGGTCAAAGAGGTTATGCTTGTTGATACCCAGGGCGCACTCTACGAAGGTCGTCCGGGCATGAATTCCATCAAGCAGGGAATCGCGGCAATCAGCAACAAGGCAAAACATCAAGGCGATTTGCAGAGCAGCATGGTCGGCGCTGATGTTTTTGTCGGCGTCTCAATTGGCAACATCGTAACTCCCGCTATGGTTGAGGGAATGAACAGTTCGCCATTTATCTTTGCCATGGCCAATCCGGAACCGGAAATCATGCCTGACCTTGCCTACAAGGCTGGCGCCAGTGTTGTTGGAACAGGCCGCTCGGATCTGCCAAATCAGGTTAATAATGCCCTCGTTTTCCCTGGCCTCTTCAAGGGCTTGTTTTTAAGCGGCATCAAAAAAGTTACCCCTGAAATCAAAATGGCTGTAGCGACCTCAATCGCATACTCCATCGAGCCGACTCGCGACAATTTAATGCCAACCGCCTTCAATAAGGATGTTGTGCGAAATATTGTTGACGTTATCTCAAAAACAGGCCTGGAAGGCAGCCTCGCAGAGGATGAACTGGAGTTGGAATCGCTGGTAAGTGCATTGCTTGACTGAGAAAAGAATGTGATCTACAAAAAAAAGCTACCCTCGCGGGTAGCTTTTTTTTTGCCTTGCAATTCATCCAGGATCACGACCGCCTCATCTTAACTGAAGATATCACGCGCTTTTTCAAAAAAACTTTTCGCATTCCTGTCATTATGGGCTGAGGGTGAAATTCCTGCTGATTTCTGCATCTCTTTCAGCAACTCCCTGTCCTGATGGGAAAGATCTTTCGGAACAAAAACATTGACCTTCACAAACTGGTCTCCCCTGGCCGATCCTCTCAGATGACCGATCCCATGACCCGCTATGCGCAGCATGGTCTCCGGCTGTGTAGCAGGAGGAATGGTCAGTTTGACCGCGCCATCAAGGGTTGGTACCTCAACCTTGGTACCAAGAACAAGATCCGGAAAACTGACGGCCAGCGAATAAATCACATCATCGCCATTGCGAGAGAAAAACTCGTGCGGTATCTCCTCAATCACTACGATCAGGTCTCCGGCGGCTCCACCTCTTGGCCCGGAGTTGCCCTGGCCGCGAAGTGTCAGGTAGTTTCCGTTCTCCACTCCTGAGGGAACAGCAACTTTGACGGTCACCTCACCAAGTTTGATACCTTCACCATAACAGGCGGGGCAACGATCCTTGATAATCCGCCCTTCACCTCCGCATGTCGGACAGGCCGTAACATTGACAAACTGGCCAAACATCGTTTTTGAAACCTGCCGAACCTCCCCGCTGCCATGGCAGGTTGAACAGTTCTCGGTTGCTCCTGTTTTGGAACCACTGCCATTACACTCTTTACAGGTAACCTGTTTTTTGATCTTCAGTGTTTTTTCAACGCCCTTGGCAATCTCTTCAAGGGTTAATTTGAGACGAATTTTCAAATCGGTTCCAGGAATACCGCCTGAGGCACGCCCTCTTCTGCTGCCGCCACCAAAAGCATCTTCAAAGCCAAATGGAGAGCCTCCACCCCTGTTTCTGCCACCACTGAACATGTCATTGAAGGCACTGAAAATATCGTTTAAATCGGCGCCACCACCCGGCTGACCACCGGATGCGGCAGAAGAACCCACCCCTGCATGACCATACTGGTCATAACGGCGGCGTTTGTCATCATTACTCAGCACCTCATAGGCTTCATTCACCTCTTTAAAGTGCTCTTCAGCATCCTTGTTATCTGGATTCTTGTCAGGATGAAACTGCAAGGCCAGCTTTCTGTATGCTTTTTTTATCTCATCCTTGGTAGCCGTCCGGCCTACACCAAGAACCTCGTAATATTCTCTCTTCATAATAAAACCAGCAAATTTTCTTGAATGTCTTGTTCATTGTAACAAAAAGCACCCCGTCTACCGGGCTACGATAACCTTCGCATGTCTGATGACCCGTTCTCCAAGCAGATACCCTGTCTGGTACTCATCAACAATCATATCCGGCTCTGCATCAGGAGAGTCGATCTGTGAAATAGCCTCATGGAAGTTCACATCAAGCATTGTCCCTATTGACGCTATAGCTTTCACCCCTTTTTCATCAAGCCACTTTTCCAGATTTTTCTTCACCATCTCCACACCCTCAATATAGGGACGAGCTTCACTTGATCTCTCCGCACTCAGGGGAGCATGGTCAAGAAGGCGTTTGACATCATCAATAACAGGAAGCAACTCTCTGATAATATTCTCAAGAGCCCTCGAAGAGGCCATCATTGCCTCCCGCTCCTTCTGCTTGCGGAAATTTTCAAAATCTGCAGCCCTGCGCAACAGCTCATCGCGGTACTTTCCAGCCTGCTCTTTCTGCCTTGCAAGCTCAGTTTCAAGCTCGGCTATTCTCGCCTCAGTGCACTCACCCTCCGGGGATGATTGCCCCTGAGACCACTCCACCAGCGGCACTGTATCCTCCTGAACCTCACCTGCCTGCAGGATCTCATCAAGATACTCTTTATGGCTCTCTTGTTCGTCCATTACTTTCTTTGTCATAACCACATTACTTTTTTTTAGTTAACACCTGACAACGTTGTTGAAAGGCTATCGGCCATATAATTGAGAACACGGACAGCGTGTTCATAGTCCATTCTTTTCGGCCCGAGAATCCCAAGTTTTCCAACCATGTTGCCAACATAGTATGGAGCTGAAACAATTGTGAGATCTTCCGCCTGCCGTTCGCAATTCTCCTTGCCAATACTGATGGTAATATCCATACGTGACGGGCCACTGTTTTCAACGAGCTTTGCCATGCTGAACTTGTCTTCGATCATGGTGATAAGCTCACGAACCTTGTCCGGCTGCTTGAACTCGGGCTGATCAACAATATATTCGGTACCGGAAATATAGAGCCGTTCAAAAATGGGCGACTCGTCAAAGAGTGTACCAGCAGAGCGTACAATAAGATTTTTCAGGCCACTGTCACAACTGCATCCGGAAAGACGCCGGGTAATTGATCGGCGGATTTCAGCAAGCGTCAGTCCCGACAACCGCTGATTGAGCATATCAACCACCCCGTCAATGGTCTGGCGGGAGACCTCAAGATCAAGCTCCATGACAATGGTCTTGACAAACAGCGACTGGATAGAAAGAATTACCATCATCCTCGTCGAGCTCAGCAACACCATATCCAGTTTTTCAAAAATGGCATTGGAAAGTGTCGGTGATAAAACAACACTCAACTGCCTTGAAATTGTTCCAAGAACTTTTACCGCCGAAAGAAGAACATCGGAGGAGGTGCCTTTTCGGTCAATGCTGATTTGACCGATATTTTCCTCAATTCTCTTTTTCTCATTGTCATCAAGAGACTGAAAGGTCATAATGAGGTCAACGTAATAACGGTACCCCTTGTCAGTCGGAATTCTACCCGCTGAGGTATGCGGCTGACTGATATAGCCTTCATCTTCAAGTTCAGCCATGACATTGCGTATCGTGGCGTCGGAAAAACCAAGATTGTAATTTCTGGCTATATACCTTGAGCCGACAGGAGCAGCAGTTACAACATAGGCCTGGATAATGATACCAAGAACCTGCCGCTCTCTCAGATTGAGATCACGAAAACCCATCAATGTACACTCTACTGATTACCATTTATCTGGAGCAATAAACAGGTGAATTTAAAAAAACTAATCTTTTCTGCACCCTGTGAATTATCATATATAGGGAAAGCTTTTCAAATATAGTACAGCAACTCTCTTTTCATGAAAAAAAGAGCACAACAACCCTCCTTCAGCCAGAAATTGCTGAAAGAATCCTGTCAAGACCTGAATAATCCTTTGTAACCGTTATTCCACCAAATCCATTCGCCTCGAGGAGTTCCGAAACCACTGCTGCAGCATCGGCATGGAGTTCAAAACAGAGTCTTCCTCCCGGAACGAGGAGCTTCGCTGCCTGCGCTGCAATCGCATGATAACACTCTACTCCTTGAGGCGTGGTCAGTGCAATTTTCGGTTCGTACTGTTTTACCTCCCGCTGAAGCCCCTCCCATTCGCATACCGGAATATAGGGTGGATTGGAAACAATCAGATCATACGAAGTTTCGGGTAACCGGGTCGCAAAAAACTCATCAAAAAAATCCGCATGAATACAGCTTACCTGCGATTCCACACCATGCTTCAAAACGTTTATGCGGGCAACCTCAAGTGCCTCAAGTGAGCAATCGATGGCGCTTACCGTCAATTCAGGAAAGAGCTTTGCAAGGGTCACAGCAATACAGCCACTTCCTGTACCAATATCAAGAATCTTCGCCTTTCGGGAGCCACCGCGACCCGTCATACCAAGAGCATCAAGCACCTGTTCAACAAGCAGCTCAGTTTCAGGACGAGGAATGAGTACCCGTTCATCAACGAAAAACTGCAACCCATAAAAATACTGCTCTCCGGTAAGGTACTGCACCGGACGCCCTTCAATTCTCTGGCGACAGAGTCTCCTGAAGCGATCGAGCTCATCCTGATAGACCGGCCTGTTGTGATGCAGATAAAGTTCCAGGCGGCTTTTGCCAAGAACATGCCCTAAAAGCAGTTCCGCACTGATACGTGGCTCATCAACCTTTTTTGTCACAAAAAACGCCGTTGTTGTCTTGAGCAGTTCAACAACCTCCCACTCTTTCACCTCTTCCATCACACCCATGTTAAACCAAACATTCACAAAGCCCTCAACCCGGAAAAAGAACCGTAAAAGTCATAAAGGTACACCATCCCGATCACTCTTTAAAAAAATCATCTCACCTGGCCATTACAAAGAGTACATTGCAGAGCATCATAAGAAGCGATACCATGCATGACAAAACAGCACAAACGACTCTAACAAATCTGCAACACGATGAAAACAATTTTTATTGCACTCCTCATAGTGCTTTTTGCCGCCCAAGGCACACCCGCCGCCGCAGCATCAAAATTTACCGGAATCATGGAGATGGCGCTTACCATGCCGAACGGTTCCGCCAAAGTCACCTACTCATTCGGGAAATCAGCACAACGCATGGACATGGCCATGCAGATGAACAAAATACCAGAGCAGCTCAAAACAACCGTGATTACCAAAGCCTCCCAGCCAGACCAGGCTTGGATCATCAATCACCAGGCAAAAAAATATAGCCTCGTCAACCTGAAAACCGCCGCCGAAAATGCTATGCTGCTCGATTTCGACAGTAACTATACCCTCACCAGGCTCGGAAAACAATCCATAAAAGGCTATTCCTGTGAACACATCATCCTGACCAGCACCACCGAAAAACTGGAACTCTGGATGACGCGCGACCTGGGTGATTTTTCGACCTTCAGAATCCTTCAGTCACAAAATCCCCGTCTCTCCAACACAGAGCTTTCAAAAAAACTCAACAGTGAAGGCATTGAGGGATTCCCCGTCAAGATCACGCAATATAACGATAATGGAAAATACATGATGGAACTTGTGCAAATCTGGCCAAAAGAGCTCCCTGCTTCCCAATTCGCTGTACCGGCAGGATATCAGAAAGTTGCCGACAACCAGAAGCCTCTCGGAGCGCAGGAGAAAGCACATCTGAAAAACCTTATGGAAAAGATGAAAAAATTTGATTAGCAGATTGTATATTTTTTGACACTATCTTTTTTTTATAACAATCATTGAACCAACAAAGTGGCAGACAAGATAACTTCAAGAAGCGAAGACTATTCCCAGTGGTATATTGACCTTGTGCGCTCGGCAAAACTGGCCGATTATGCCGATGTCAGGGGATGCATGGACATACGGCCAAATGGCTACGCCATCTGGGAAAAAATGCAGGCCGCCCTCGACAGAATGTTCAAGGAGACGGGCCATGTCAATGCCTACTTCCCGCTCTTTATTCCTGAGAGCTTCATTGCAAAAGAGGCTGAACATATTGAAGGGTTTGCCCCTGAATGCGCCGTTGTCACCCACGGCGGGGGTGAGGAGCTGGCAGAAAAGCTCTATATCCGCCCGACATCGGAGACCATCATCTGGTCATCCTATAAAAAGTGGATTCAGTCTTACCGCGACCTGCCGATTCTGATCAACCAGTGGGCCAACGTTGTGCGCTGGGAGATGAGAACCCGCCTTTTCCTCAGAACCACCGAGTTTCTCTGGCAGGAGGGCCATACCGCCCATGCAAACCCTGAAGAGTCGCAGGAAGAGGTGCTCCGCATGATCAACGTCTACAAAACCTTTGCTGAAGAGTATATGGCCATGCCGGTCATCATGGGCAAGAAAACCGACAACGAAAAATTTGCCGGTGCGGTTGATACCTGGTGCATTGAAGCGATGATGCAGGACAGTAAGGCGCTCCAGGCTGGAACATCCCACAACCTCGGACAGAATTTTGCAAAAGCCTTCGACTGCCAGTTCCAGACCAAAGATGGGGTGCTTGACTATGTCTGGGCAACAAGCTGGGGTGTTTCGACACGATTGATTGGCGCCCTGATCATGGCCCACTCGGATGATCGCGGCCTGGTGCTCCCACCGAAACTTGCCACACGCCAGGTGGTTATCATCCCCATTCTCAGGGGCGACAAGGCCGCCGTCATTGAACGGGCCAATGCCCTTGCTCAAGAACTCAACAAAAACGGTATTCCCTCCTTTGTTGACAGCAGTGAACAGAACTCCCCCGGATGGAAATTTGCTGAATATGAGCTGCAGGGCATTCCAATCCGTATCGAACTCGGGCCACGCGATATCGAGAAGGGTATCTGCATCGCCGCACGACGCGACACACTCGAAAAAACCGAACTGGCGCTCGACGAAACTCTGCCAGATCAAATCAGCGAAATTCTGAACACCATCCAGGAAAGCATGTTCGAGCGTGCACTCCAGTTCCGCACCGAGCACACCTTCGAAGTGCAGAGCTATGAAGAGTTCAAGGTGGCTGTTGAAAAGGGATTTGTCATCGCCCACTGGGACGGCACGGCAGAAACTGAAGCAAAAATCAAGGCTGAGACCAAAGCCACCATCAGGGTACTTCCCGAAGAGGCCGACTATATTGCGCAATACCGCATCGATGAACCCGGCACCTGTATCTACTCAGGAAAACCTGCCGCACGAAAAGTTGTCTTCGCAAAAGCATACTGAGTAAAACGGTTCCCCTGTCCTTTAAAAAAAAACAGGGGAACCAGCTTACTTTCAAGCTGTCAATCAACAACAAAAAAACACTCTTTACTCAATAAACACCCTGTCATACCATAACTTCGGACTCCAAAGAAACAGGCCCTGATATCAGCTTCATGAAAACAGTGATCAGGTCTCTTTGAAAAATTCCTTCAATCCCTCTTCGTCTGGTTTCATCGATTTATCACCTTTATTCCAGTTGGCCGGACAGACCTCACCGAACTCTTCGGTAAACTGAAGCGCATCAACAAGCCTGAGCACTTCATCCACATTGCGTCCAAGAGGAAGATTGTTGACCACCTGGTGCTGTACAACACCCTCCTTGTCGATCAGGAAAAGGCCCCTAAGCGCAATTCCCGCGCCTTCAAGCAGCACATCATAATCGGCTGAAACCGTTTTGTTCAGATCAGAAAGCAGCGTATAGGTCACTCCCTCGATACCACCCTGACTTCTCGGGGTACGAATCCATGCATAATGAGAAAACTTGGAATCAACCGAACAGCCGATCAGCTCAACATTCCTGTCACGGAACTCCTGAAGCTTCTCCTGAAAGGCGTGCAGCTCTGTCGGACAGACAAAGGTAAAATCAAGTGGATAAAAGAAGAGCACCACATACTTGCCCTTGTAATCAGAAAGCTTGCACGAATCAACAAACTGCGAACCATTGACAACGGCTGCAACATCAAAATCAGGAGCCTTGCGGCCAACGAGCACACTCATGATATTTCCTTTTTTTATTTAAGGTTACAAGAAAAAAACTATAAACCGGATTAATTTTATCCATTATAAGGCTTTTTCTTATGTTTTGCAACAAAATAACAAGAGTGCCAAAGAGGTGGTTATCGAAGAGGTGTGTGCGACAGGGAATTGGTGGGCAGAACAACGCTCATCTCTCCATCGGCTGGCGGATGATTTATCAGAATTGCCCTCACCATCCACCATCAGGAAATTCATGGCAGGAACATCAAGCTCAATAGCCTCTTTGGCAGATGCGTGATAAAAAATAACACCGCCCCATGTTGAGATCGATGATCGCCATAAATATTCCTGATGTATGGCTTGCGAAAATCAGTTTCTACTCACCCTCACCCACAGGTTCAAGCGATGTTCCCAAAAAACCGCGTCCTTGTGCAAAGTAAACGTTTATGGGTTTCTCATTACGGAGCACATCAAGAACACTTTGAAACATTGTTGAAGGAAGATGCATCTTGATGATACCGCCATCATTCGCATCGGCTTCAAATACCATACCGGGATCATTGAATCGAACCCAGGCCAGGGTCGCCCCGGCCGCATCACTCAACTGAATCTGAGCGCGATTCGTCTGGTAACCTTCCGGGCTACCATAAAAGAGAATACTGTAGCTTGCCACTGTTGCCATGTAATTACCCTCCTTATTTCAGTTAAATTGGGGCAGTCGTTACCTTGTCACTCCCGGCCACTGCCCGAAATGCCGGAACAGACCAACTCGATCCACGAACCTCGGGATATATAAAATCGATAAAAATAATTCAAAAAAAAGATGCGGAAAAAGCATGTTATTTCCAACCAATACACATTGTTAATACATGTGATTTCATTATTTACGCTTCGCCGTTTTCACGCTTTATGTGTATCTTGCGAAAAAATGTGACCGGAAGCAAGCCCCCACTCCTCACCGGCAAAGGGTTGGATTGATCACCGGGTAAAAGCCTGGAAAGGCCGCCCCCGCCACTCAGTGTTCTTTGAAAAAATCATCAACGCTTTTCGCGCTTTGTGTACAAAACAATCGCGATCAAAAGCAATTCCAACGGGCAGGGCAAAAAGTTTTATCGGCATGAGCAGAACGCGATAAACCGGTTTGATAACCCTGCAAGAGATCAGCACTTTCAAAAAAAAATCGGCGGTCCACCTGCGGTGGACGTTTCTGTAGTCGGTTGTGACCGGAACATTTTGGCGTGCGGCGGTTCGTCCCTCACCACCGCTCACCAAAATGTTGGTACTGCCCTCTCGCTCAAAAAACAAAGTCGGAATGAGCTGCCAACTGACTACGGGACGAAAACCGGGCGGAAGCCCACGCCGTTGCTCCGGTAGTCGGGGGTGTTGTCGCTCCGATACGCCGACCGACAGTACTCGGCATCGTCGCTCCAGCCCCCGCCACGAATTACACGGCGCGAACGCGTTGATGGCCCGGTGGGATTGGTAACAACACCTTGCGCTTTACATTCGTCATAATAGGTTTCACTGTACCAATCACTGCACCACTCCCAGACATTACCATGCATATTATACAGCCCCCATCGATTAGGTGCAAAAGTGTTTACCGGAACAATTTTCTGACGGTACACACCTTTCGGATTGCCATTGTAGGGATAATTGCCGTTATAGTTGGCCTGACCGGTCGTCAGGTTTTGTCCTGTATTGAAGGGAGTTCTGCTGCCCGCACGGCAGGCATACTCCCACTCTGCTTCGGTGGGCAAACGACACCTCTTACCCGTTTTTGCCGAGAGCGCTTTGCAGTAGGCCACAGCATCGTTCCAGCTCACATTAACCACAGGATCGTTTGCTTCACCCTGGGTACCTTCGTTCCACTGGTACCCTTTTGCTGCCACAAATTTCCTGAACTCGGCAACCGTTACTTCATATTCGGCGATGTAAAAGTCACTCACTTTTACCTGATGTTGAGTTTCATTGTTTTGATGGCCAACCTCACCTGCCGGGCTCCCCATCGTAAACGTGCCGCCAGGGATCAGCACAAACTCCATTGCTTTCGCTGGCAATGCTCCGCCGAAAAAAATAACCGCCGCAACAAGAAGGGCTGAAACAGGAGAACAGATTCGTTTTGGTTTCATTTTTTGACCCACAAAAAAGTGGTTAAAGGATTCAATGGTTAAAACGTTTGTACGTCAATTCTGGAGGGCTTTGCCGGAACAGGAACAGGTACCGGAGGGGCGACTGCTTTTCTTTTGACCGTCAGAGATGCACGGTTTACCCTTACAGGGTTTCTTTTGGAGAGCAGAAGCGCTGAAAGCGAGTCTTTCTCACGCCGGAGCCCCGCAAGCTCTGCCTGACGCGCCTTTTCCCGGCGCTTTGCTATCCGACCTTCTGCGGCTTGCCGGGCCATCTCCCTTTTTATGGCGGCTGAATCGACAACAACAACGACCGGTGGCACAGGAAAAGCGGCAACTGGCTCCTCAACAGGCACTTCCGGAGGCTTTGGCGCACTACTGAATGCGAAGAGCCCCACGAAAAACAGCAACAACAGTACTGCTCCAGCCATAACCCGTTTGTCGCGCAGCCACTCCCGCCAGTCGGGTTTTGGTGGTCGCTGTGGCCTGAGCGCCCTGATGGCTCGCAGAAATTCTTCGCAGCTCTGGTAACGCTGGTTGCGATCTTTCGCTGTTGCCTTGTCGACAATGGCCTGCATCTCCTTTGAGACATATTCGTAGATGCCCTTCATCCTCGGCAGCGGCTCTTTGACTATTTTGGATTGAATTTCAAAATCCTCCTCCGTTGCTGTATTGTAGGGCGCTTTGCCGGTGAGCATCTGATGGAGCACCACGCCAAGGGAGTAGATATCGGTACGATGGTCGAGCGGCTCCCCCTGCTTGCTTTTGATCTGCTCCGGGCTCATGTAGGCCACGGTTCCGGGGCTGAGGCCTGTGGCCGTTTCGCGGGCAATGTTGGTGTCTTTGGCTATCCCAAAGTCCACAACCTTGACCTGGTTCCCCCTGGTCATGAGGATGTTGGCGGGCTTGATGTCACGATGGATAACGCCGCTACGGTGCACATAGGCAAAGGCTTCAAGCAATTTGCAGAAAAGCTCCTTGCTCTCCTCTTCCGGAATGGGACCGCGGTGGTGGGTGATGTACTCCTCCAGATCCATTCCATCGATATACTGCTGTACCAGCAAGAGTTTATCGGGGTGGTAGTCAATCAAACTGACAATACCGGGATGATCCAGTTTTGCCAACGCTTTGGCCTCACGTTCAAAAAGTGATCGCACATAGGGATCACCGGCAAGATGCGGCAATAACGCCTTAATGGCCACTCGCTGACCAGTCACCGGATCGACACCAAGGTAGACCCGGCTCATCCCGCCCTGGCCAAGTTCACGCTCGATGCGGTATTTGAGTATCTGTTGTTCCATGGTTACACCTGAAAGATCATGAAGAAGTGGTCAACTGATTAAAAATAGCGTACAGCCCGAACTCGACCGCTGAAAGCCTTGCTTCCCTGTTCCTGGACTCCACCGTTGAATTCCTGGCCCCACGCATCACCCGTGCTATACTCCGACGAACTCCAGTAGGCATCACCGTCGCCAACCGCAAAACCGCCAACCGCACTTTTTTGAAGATACAACTGGTTCAATTTTTCTTTATCTGGTAAAACCCAGTCGCTATAACCATTCATTACCAGCAGATCACATTTGCTGGCAGCGTCATCCCAGGAAAAAAAACCTTCATCATGCCCTTCAGAGTGACCCGCAATATCCGATGTGGCTGCAATCAGTCCATGCTGGCCACTCTCATCAACATAAAAAATAATGCCGCCTTCATATGGCTTGCCAATTTCATGCAAAACCGTTGGAGCGGAAGCTTCTACCGGATATTCGACGGCAGGAGCAGCGGGCGCGGCAGCTACCCCTGCCGGATATTCGGAAACGGCTGCCTCTGCCGGCGCCTCCTTTTTACTGCTGCTCATCACCCCCAACACAACAAGAACAAGCGCCACAATCACAGCTATTACCACGGCTTTCAGATTCACTGAAGATGGCTGTGGCGGCGGCAGCGGTGGTGGTGGCTGCTGTGGCGGTGGTGGCTGCTGTGCCGGTGGCGGCGATGATGGCGATGGTGGCTGCGGTGGTGGCGGTGGCGGTACAGACACCTTCATCGCCTGCATAAAATCATGGCAGTTCCGGTACCGATCCTCCCTCTCTTTTGCCGTTGCTTTATCCACTATTGCCTGCATCCTGTCCGACACAAACTCATATGTACTTTTCATCCTCGGCAACGGCTCCCTGACAATCTTGACCTGTACCTCAAATTCCGATTCCACATCCATATTGTACGGCGCTTTCCCGGTAAGCATCTGATACAACAGCACTCCAAGAGAGTAGATATCCGTTCGATCATCAACCTCGCGCCCATTCACCTGCTCAGGACTCATATAGGCTACGGTCCCCATCCGAACACCCGTCCTGGTGCGCAGGGTACCACTGCTTCCACCGGCTATCCTCGCAATGCCAAAATCGACAACCTTGACTTGATTGCTTTTTGTAATAAGAATATTTGATGGCTTGATATCCCTGTGAATCACATCATTATCATGCGCATAGGCAAATGCATCGAGTAACTGGCAAAAAAGCCCTATCGCTTCCTGTTCCGGAATCAGCCCTCTTTGATTTGTTATGTACTCCTCAAGAGTTACCCCTGCAACATATTCCTGCACAAGAAAGAGACGGTTTCCTATCTCCTCATAGCGGATCAAACGAACAATATGCTGATGATTCAATTTTGCCATAAATTGCGCCTCCTGGCGAAACCGCTGACGCAGATCATCATGATTGGCCAAATGCTCGAGCAGTTCCTTGATTGCCACTTTCTGGCCCGTCACCGGATGGATGCCAAGATAGACCCGGCTCATCCCACCCTCTCCAAGGAGACGCTCTATCTGATAATTGAGTATCTGTTGTTCCATAGGTTAAGTACCCTGCGGGGTATATGATAAAATTGAGAAGTAATTCTACAAGGATAAACGTGGAACCATATTCTGTAGGTGAGTAGACCGGAGGAATTTCACCTCCAGCCCCTCGCAGATCCGGACAGGAACGTCCCCGCTCATCCGGCTCCCATCATCTAGCCATCGAGGTATACCCCGCTTTCCAATGCGCAAATAAGTTTGGATTCTCTTCCGCCAGAAGTCGCAGTTTTCTGCTTGCTCTGGTTTTGTGCCCACTCAATTGCTTGTACTTTCTCATCATCCAGTGTGCCAAGTAATAGTTCATGTGTTGCCAAACCGGA
This sequence comes from Pelodictyon phaeoclathratiforme BU-1, assembly GCF_000020645.1. GTDB lineage: Bacteria > Bacteroidota > Chlorobiia > Chlorobiales > Chlorobiaceae > Chlorobium > Chlorobium phaeoclathratiforme. The sequence goes on along the minus strand of NC_011060.1, from coordinate 1,107,718 downwards.
GCCATTGCTGAACCGTAAAATCGCGTGTAGTAGTTCTTCCATCCCCTCAGTATCGGGTTGAACTGTGCTGATAAATCCGCAAGTTCCAAGCTGTTTTTGAGCTGTAGCTTCCACCTTCTGATCGTCTGCCGCATGTGTCGCAGTGCATCCCGGCTTACTCCCGGCAGAAACCCAATAAAGTAAGTTCCATCTTTCTTCTTGGCTTCCCGTGAACAGAAGGTAAAACCAAGAAATGTAAACTGATTTACTGGATGCTCGTCCTTGCGATTGCTATCCCTGCAATACACTATTTGCGTCTTATCAGGGTGTAACTCTAATCCGCACTCACGAAAACGCTCACCAATCTTTCGCTTTACCAGCTCTGCCTGTATCTTGCTTTTACAGTGAAGAACGCCATCATCGGAGTACCGACAAAACGGCACACCGGGTAGATTTTCGCTCACCCACCGGTCAAACGCATAGTGCAGAAACAGGTTCGCCAACAGTGGACTCACCACTCCCCCTTGGGGCGTTCCTTTTGTCCGTTCTATCAGCTCACCTTCCGGGGTCTCCATCGGTGCCTTTAGCCACCGCTCTACGTAAAGAAAAACCCAAGGAGTTTGGCAATGTTTCCGAAGAGCGCGCATTAACAACTCATGATCGATGTTATCAAACAGCCCCTTGATGTCGAATTCTACAACCCAATCATATTCCCAATTTCTCTTCCTCACTACAGCTATAGCGTCATGAGCTGAACGCCCCGGACGATAACCATACGAATCTTCATGAAAAACTGGTTCCAATATGGGCTCAAGCACCATTTTTACAACGCTTTGAGCTACCCTGTCCGCCACGGTTGGAACACCAAGCATACGCACTCCTCCAGATTTCTTCGGAATGCCCACACCCCTTACCGGCGGCGGAAAATAACTGCCGGAACTGAGCCTGTTCCATACCTTGTACAGGTTGTCTTTCAGTTTTGTTTCAAATGCCTGTAACGATTCTCGGTCTACACCGGCTGCACCTCCATTAGATTTCACTTGTTGATACGCTTTCAAGACAAGTTCTTTGGAAATTTCATATGGCTTTGTCATACCGAACAGCTCCTTCTGTTTGCACAGTTGACATGACTGTATGACCAGATGACGCGACCCCTTTGCTCCAGCCTCATTACAAGGCTTTCATTGCTCGTACGAGTCGCTCCGTCCCTTGATGGCGCATTGGTATTATCGGCCTCGCTTTTTACACTTGCGCCTTTCCCTTTGCATCGCCAACGAAGGTTCCTGTAGTTCAATACAAGAGCCCGAACCAGGATCACGCTGCCTTTATGCCGGACACCGCTTGGCCAGTAAACAGGTTTCCGCCAAACTTTTCCTGAATTAACTACTCCCTTCAGTTTTGATGTCATCTTAATCTTTTCGACACGTTCACGGCAGTTTGTTTGTACTCGTCTTCCTTGGCTCACACCTGACATCTTTACGATGCCTTTTCCGTAACGCTCACGACAAGGGCTTTTGACTAATGCCGCTTACGGTGGTTTGCACCCTGCTCCTGCAAGCCGAATGCGAGGGGACTTCCCTCATCTCTTATAATGCTTGGCTACAGCGCACAATAGTCAAGATATTGCCACATACAATACAGATATGAAAGGAGAGATAATACAGCGGCAATTACGGTGTATTGCGTCAAAGCTGGATTATATACAGGTTCCTCACCATATTGGTTATATCCATCACTCCCTTTCAGAAAAAATATTTCCACGATGTACCATATTCCCAATAAGGGCACCAAAGAGACAAGATGAAACCAACCTGACTTGTTGCGATCATGGCATCTTTTTACTGACAAGGCAAGCCCAGGCCAAACAAACAAGAGTGCGAGAAGAACAAGCAAAGAGGTAACTACAGTAAACGACGTGAAATCAGAAGAGGCAACTTTCATGATCATGAAATAAAAACCGTAGACTATAAATTGAACAACAGCCATGGCCAGAGTATAGGTCCAAAAGGTAGACCTGTTGATTCGCCCTTTAAAAGAAAAGAGCATCTCTTTAAAATCGATGGACTGGAGATACGCATTCGATGGGCCCTTTGCTGAAGAACGAGTGGTTGATATGCTGGTTGCAGCAGGAGGGAGCAAAATCGCATCAACGCTTTCCCATACGAGCGGTATTTTTCCGGCAAAAAGAACCGAAGTGCCATGTTCTATCGATATCTCTTCATTATGAACTCTCCGGCCATTAATGACAGTGCCATTGGTGCTCATATCCTTGTAGAACCAGGTTGCTCCAGACAATGTTATTCCAAATTGCAATCAAATTGATTTTAATATCCAATCCCAACCAGTTAAAGACCGAAGTCCGTCAGGATGTTCTTCCATTTTTTTCAGTCCTCTCGCTGCTTGTGCGATAACAGCTCCAAGTGTCTCAAATACCCGATTAGCAAATTCCTTCTCTCGCAATTCATCCCAAAGGTGCTCAACAGGATTTAATTCCGGTGAATACGGTGGAAGCTTTACAAGTACCATGTTCTTTGGAACCCTTAAATGCTCTGCACGATGAGAAGGCGCTCCATCCACAACCATCATGACAAACTCTTCAGGATGTTTATGAGAGACCTGCCTGAGAAATGCGCCCATACTCACTGTGTCCATTTTGCCGCCCAACATCCAATCAATCACACCATCTTGCGGAGATACTGCTGCGTATGCATAGACATACTCTCTTACAAGAGCTAACTTTACGATAGGACGAAGAGGCGCTGGAGCCCAGCATTTTCGAGGATCACTTATCCTTCCGAACCGAGCCTCATCCTGAAACATCAAGCGCAAAGGCAGATTTAGTACATTTTGCTTGGCGGCTTGTACCAGTGTCTCTGGGAGTTTTTTTTAAATTCTTCCTGTGCCTCGATATTTTGTTTTGGATGACACGTATCTGGTTCTACCTTACGCCAACCATGACGTGCCAACATTCTGTAAACTGTAGACAGTGCAACTGCTCTTCCCAGTCGTCGTTCCAGTGCTGCATGAATTGGTGGAACAATCAGGACGCCACCTTGTTCTGCATTCTCTACCCATTCAGCAAGAAATTGGGCCTCCTCATCTATACTAAGCGTTTGCCTCCTTCTTCCTCCCCAGCTACCCTTAGGAGTCGCATTTCCAGCAGCTTGATTGCTAATATCTCGATGGATGCGCACTACAGTGGGTACACTAATACCAAGAAGTTCTGCCGTTTCAGAGTAGGTGATATCACAAGTTTTAGGGATAAGAATACTCAAGCCAGCTCTCAGTTCTCGAGCGGTATGTGCTTCTTTTACAATCTTTTTAGCCAAGCATTCCATTTCGTCCGTGATTACTGCTGGTCGAGCCATATTCAGTATCCTCCTGTTTGTTGTCAAATTATGAGCAATAATTGGCACAAACAGAAAATACATTATGATTATCTTGATTGCAAAATGGAATTATTTCGGCATGTACCCTGCTGACAACATAATCAGGATCCGAAATTACGATATCGCATCCCGAATCTCTGCCAACGGTAATTTTTTTCATGGGTCTGATGATATCTTGTTAATAATTTCATGCTTTTATTTTTTTTTGATACCTGGTGGTTCAGAGTCTCTCCATGGAACCTCAGGGAGGGCCTGCGCATAATCCTCACTCGGCAAGATGCATCAGGCCACCCACTCCCACCATCTTAAAACGACAGGATTGGCCGAACCCGATAGGCAGTGCTCTTCTTGCCATTGCCCTCCTTTCCACTGCCGAAGTCCCGGATCCATGCGCTCCCTCCATCCTTTGCCGAAGAGCTCCAGTAACCGCTCCTGGTAAACCCCCCCACCATGCTTTTCGCGAGCTGGAGTTTCTTCAGCTCATCCCTGTTCGGCATGCGCCAGTTGCTATAATCGCCAATCGCAAAAGCAGAACACGCAATTTTTGCGTCAGACCAAAAATACAACCCTTTCAATTTTTCATCAGTAGCCGCAGAGTTGCCCGGCAGATCCGATTTGGAAGCAATCAAGCCGTGCTTGCCGGTTGCATCAACATAAAAAATGATCCCTCCGCCATGCTCCTGGCCAATCTTCATCACAGTTTCCTCTCCTGACACAGGCGCCGGTTTTGCTTCTGCAGTTTGACGGGCATCAAGCTCTTGCCTCTCCTTCAGGAGCGCAGCATCCTTAACACTTTTTTCTTTTGAGAGCTCTGCAACAGTTTTCGCAGCCAGCTCTTGTTGTTGCGCACGTTGAACTTCAGCTCTTGCAGCATCCGGCTCGCCTTCAACCGTTTTAATTCTCGCCTGCAGTAGCGAATCACTCGCCGATCCATTGTTTTGACTCGACGGAGGTGGCGCTGTATTTATGCCCGGTACTGTTATTGGTGGAGCTGCAACCTGTTCATTCGGAAACAGTGCTGCGATAATGGTACCAATGCCACCCCTTGATGCAGCGCCTGAAGCCATAATGGCAATTGTGCCAAGCAAACAGAGGAGCAACAGGGCAACTCCCGCCGCCTGCAGCACTCTCTTGTTGACTTTGACCGTCTCGCCCGCCCTGCTGCTGGCAGGGCCACTTCCGCTGAACTGTACGAGCTGAAGCGTAACATTGTCGATGCCGCCAGCACGATTGGCCAGAGCAACAAGCTCTTTGGCTTTGTCATACAAGGCCATCTCCGAACCTAACAGCTCCTGAATCTGATCATCACTGACCATGCCGGTCAGGCCGTCAGTGCAAAGAAGCATGATATCACCCTTTCGCGGATTACAGGGCTTCTGGCAAAGCGATGGAGGCTGCATCCGTTCAAGCCCGAGAGCATTGGTAATTTCATTTTTTCTTGGATGGTTCTCGGCATCTTGCTGACTTATGGCTCCTGCGTCAAGCAGCGATTGGACAAACGAATGGTCTTTGGTGAGTTGGTGGAGGCCATTTTTGGTGTAGATATAGATTCTGCTATCACCGACATGCGCATAATAACCGCAATTATCTCTCAGAAGCAGCACAACACAGGTCGAGCCCATCCCCTTGAACCCTGGATGCTGGTGTGCATAGTCAAGAATGGCCTTGTTGGCGGAGAGCAGCGCCTCATTAAGGGCGTTGAGCGGATTGGCAGAAAACTTGCCATTCAAGCTTGCTATTATTGACTCAACGGCCAGTCTTGAGGCTATTTCACCACCGGCATGACCGCCCATACCATCACAGACAACAACCACTTCACCATTCAGCGTCTCTCTTGTGCCATAATAGTCTTCGTTCACACGCCGCACCTTGCCAACATCGGTCGCGTTTGCTATTTCATAATGCTTGACACTTGTATTCATAGTATTGTTATCTATCTTGACATTACAAAAAGGTGGCAATCTTGCACAACATCACTGGAGAGGCAGATGAAACGGAACCATGATAAAATACATTCTGACGCCACCGATGGTTATAACACACTCTTTGTCGAGATACCCTTCACTTTGCATCTCTCCATCAATGTATGTCCCATTGGTTGAGAGTTCATCCTTGAATAAAAAACGATTTTTTCTGTATAATATTGTCAAATGCTTTCCTGAAATACCAGGGAGGTTTTCTATGACAATATCACAACTCCTGTCGGAGCCAACCAGGTTTCTTCCTTCAAGAAGTTCAAACGATTTTCCCCTTTTTTCAAGGTCATAAGTGACCAGATAACCTACAATTTTTCGCTCATCTGCAGCGTCTGTCACACCCAGTATTTTTGTTCCTTGCTGAGCTCCTGCTGTATTGCCTGTGGTCACAAAGGTATCATGTATTGCTCCCTGACTGGAGGAAACCCTGGTTTTCTCCGGGCCGGAAGATACAGTTTTGTCGATAACAACGGTTTTGTGCATGATATTTGCAGTTTTATTAATTAATGTTGGATCATTTAACAGTGATGTTTTCGGACAGTAGGGACATTCGTTGAATTTTTCAGCATCATATTGATGACCATTGACACATTTTGTAATAGTTGACATGGCTCTAATGGATTACTTTGTTGAGTTGTTAAGGTCGAGGGCATGTTTTGCCAGAATTGCCATATTAAAGGTCTGTGTATTGACAAGCTGCTGATTGTTGACGCCAACAAGCTCTCCTTTTTCATTGAAAATCGGCGAACCACTTGATCCTGGAATGGTGGGGAGGTTGTGGCCAAAGTTGATATCGTCCGCAATGCGTGAAAGCGAACCCTCCTCAAAATTTACTTTCAGTCCATCAGTAGTCTGTCCTAATGCAAAACCGGCCGGGTAGCCAATCATCATCAGCTTCATGCCCGGTTTCAACAACTTTTTATCGGTAACAGCATCATCAAGATGAACATACTCCTTCACCTTCCCCGGCAATGACTTGTTCTTGACCTGAATCATCGCTACATCAAGCTTTTTATCTCCCGAATCCCGCAGGTAGAGACAACCAATCAAGTCACTTTTTGAATTGATATAGGTGTCATTAAGCCCGATTCCAAGATAGAGTGATTTGCCGGAAACGACGACATTGACCTTATTCAAATCATGCAGGGTCGTGATTACGGGCAGCACGTTGATTTGTGCTCCAACCAAATTTCCGATGAGTGCGTTGGATTTATCCTGTTCAAGACGCGCAATCTCTTTAACAATTTCATTGTCGACAAAGGCTTTGACCGCTTTGGTGTTGTCGTCATAAGCCCAGGGAAGGGCAACATGACGGTTTGTCATGATCTTACCATCCGCAGAGATAAAAAAGCCACTGCCAGTTATGGTTATCGGTTCATTTTGTGAGGGATTATAGAGTTCAAACCCTTTATCGGTTTTCGTCATATAGATCTTTTTATCCTCGCCTAAATCAACTTCGTACACATAGTCGTTGTATATGATGACAACTGAATTTCCGTACTTTTCCATCACACCAACCGGCATGATCTTCTCTTTGAGAAAATAGAATCCGACAGCGAGCAGGAGCACAACAGTCGCAGCAATGGCCGGTAGCATGGATTTTTTTTTCGGGACGACGGGATTGTCAAACAGATGGGTTTCCCAGCTCAGCAGATGCCCGTCACCGATAACGATGGTATCGCCCCTCACTATTTTTTTACTGGTGACCGCCAAACCATTGACGGTGGTTCCGTTGGTCGAATGCTTGTCTTTGAGCAACATCTCCCCATTTTTGTAAAGCAGAATCTCTGCATGTTCTCCTGAAACATCCGCATAAGGCAGAACAATGGTATTTGATGCATTTCTGCCGATGCTCACCGTTTTTCTGATTTCACCCATGACCTCCTGATGGCCACGCTCCTTGTCGGGGAGTGCGCCTTTCAGATAGCTCCACACATCAAGCCGGTAATGACTCCCAAGCAGAACCTCATCATCCGGAGTGATAACCACCTCTTCTGCCCCTTGCAGGCGCTTTCCGTTGACAGAGGTGCCATTCATCGATTTTAGATCGCTGATTCTGATGGTACCATCGCTTTCAATCTTGAGGAGCGCATGCACTTTGGAGACATCGCCTTCACGAGGGCTGATAACGATATCATTCTCGGAAGAACGGCCAATTTTAATGATTTTCATGGGTTGGATTTTTTATAGGTTTTTTTATAAAAAATATTCCGGGCAGTTGCATTTTCTTGATCAGCCACAAGAGGATACAACCTGATCGCTTCAGCCATAACCCGCTTGTCAAGGGTTTTCCACCACGGCGGAACTTGAGATGATGAGTTACCTGTCACCTTGAGCTGGTTCCCACCAATAATAGTGATGTTTGATGTCTTGATATTGCGATGGATCAGTTAATAACTGCACCTCATGGCGGAAGCGCACAAGCAGATCATCAAGAGTGGGCAGATGTGGCAGCAACTCCTTGATGGCCACTCTCTGTCCCGTCGCCGGATCAACGCCAAGGTAGACCCGGCTCTTGCCCTCTATACGGTAGTTCAGTATCTGTTGTTCCATATCTCCTTTTTGTGCAACAAGCTGTGGCCATCAGGAAAACACAAGGTAAACAATGCTATTAAACCGGCAAAAAAAGGCAAAAAAAATCCGGTTACTTTTCACAAAAATAACTGACTCCAGGATGAGCCCTTTTCCAGATTACGCTTCGCCGTTTTCACGCTTTATGTGTATCTTGCGGCTATACAATCCGCATTCTGTTATCTGACCATCTCCCGACCATGACTCTGCGCTCATACTTCAATTTCGACACGCATCAGACCAGCTATCGGCAGGAGACGCTTGCTGGCATCACGACCTTCTTCACCCTCTCCTATATCATTATTGTCAATCCGGCCATTCTTGCGGCGGCGGGTATCCCGAAAGGGGCCTCGATGACGGCGACCATTCTTACCTCCATCTTTGGTACCCTGCTGATGGGGCTCTATGCCAAACGCCCTTTTGCCGTCGCTCCATATATGGGTGAAAATGCCTTTGTTGCCTACACGGTAGTGCAGACGCTCGGCTACTCATGGCAAACGGCCATGGCGGCCATCTTTATCAGCGGCATTCTTTTCACCCTGATCACCATCGGAGGGCTGCGCCAATGGCTGGCTGAAGCGATTCCCTCTTCGCTCAAGCACAGTTTTTCAGGGGGAATTGGTCTCTTCCTCGCTTTTCTCGGCCTCAACGATATGGGAGTAGTGACACTCGGTGTCCCCGGAGCGCCGGTACAACTGGGAAATATTGCACAGCTCCCGGTTTTGCTGAGCCTTGGTGGCCTGCTTCTTACCGCAGTTCTTCTTATCCAGCGGGTAACCGGTGCCATTCTTGCTGGTATGGTTGTCACAACCGCAGCCTTTCTTCTGACCGGCCTACTCCCTCTTCCTGCAACAGCGTTCAGTATGCCGCCCTCCATTGAGCCGATCTTCATGAAAATTGACCTGCAGGGGGCGCTGACCTGGGGATTTGCCAGCGTCATCATCAGTGTGCTGGTAATGGATTTTGTTGATACCATGGGTACCCTTTTTGGTTTGTCGTCGAGAGCAAACCTGCTCGATAAAAACGATAATCTGCCGGAGATTGAAAAGCCGATGATGGTCGATGCGCTTTCGACCATCGCCGCATCGCTCTTCGGAACAACAACAGCGGGCGTCTATATTGAATCAGCCGCTGGGATTGAGCAGGGCGGAAAGACAGGATTTACTGCGCTTGTTGTAGCCGCTCTCTTCGCTCTTGCCCTCTTTTTTTCACCCGTACTTACCATTGTTCCGCCCTTCGCCTATGGGCCAGCGCTCGTTGTTGTCGGTATGTTCATGCTGCAATCGGTAACGAAGATGGATTTCACGGACTACAGCGAACTCCTGCCAGCCTTTCTGACCATTACACTCATGATCTTTACCTTCAATATCGGCGTCGGGATCACTGCCGGATTTATTGCCTATGTTGTTCTGAAACTCTTCACCGGAAGAATACGGGAGGTGCGCGGCGGCATGTGGATCCTTGCCGGACTCTCTTTTACCTTCTATCTTTTCTACCCTTACCATTAAACCCCAAAAAGGATGCTGAACGCAAAACTGCGCATAGCCCAGATTGACTGCACACTGGCCAATTTTGACGACAATCTTGCCCAACACTGCGCCCTGACTGAAGAGGCTATCCGTGACGGAGCAGATGCCATCGCATTCCCCGAACTCTCACTCACAGGATACAATGTTCAGGATGCAGCGCAGGATATTGCCATGCATATTGAGGATGCAAGGTTCGACCCTCTGCGGGAGCTGAGCAGGAAAATCTGCATCATCTGCGGCGGCATTGAGCTGAGCAACGACTACGGCGTCTATAACTCTGCACTGATGTTTGAAGAGGGAGTTGGGCAAAGCGTGCACCGCAAAATTTACCTGCCCACCTATGGCATGTTTGAAGAGCTGCGCTATTTTTCTGCCGGTCAGCAGATCAAGACGATAACATCAAAACGGCTTGGCCAGATCGGAGTAGCCATCTGTGAGGATTTCTGGCATGTTTCGGTGCCCTACCTGCTTGCCCATCAGGGAGCAAAGCTGCTCTTTGTACTGATGTCGAGCCCCCTGCGCATGTCGCCCGGAAGCGGCAATCCGGCGATTGTAACCCAGTGGCAGACCATTGCCTCAACGTACTCATTTCTCTTCAGCAGTTATGTTGCATGCGTCAACCGCGTGGGCAATGAGGACAGCTTCACCTACTGGGGCAACTCCTCCGTAACCGGACCGGACGGCACCGTCCTCTGTGCCGCACCGCTCTTCAGGCCGCACATTATGGATGCCGCGATTGATGTTTCTGAAGTTAAACGCGCCCGTCTCCACTCCTCCCATTTTCTTGATGAGGATCTTCGTCTTATCAGCTCGGAACTCAGCGAGATCATCGGACAGGGACGACGGTTATAAACTTATCCCTAAAAAAAAACCGAGCTTTTTCCAGCATGTTCATCAGCGATACTGACACAACAGAGAGCCTTTACTTTCGATTTATTGCAAGAAAACATTTTTTTTAATCCCACAAAAAATACAGCAACAACGGTATTAGCAAGAACAAAAGAAGTTGAAAATTACTTTCTCCATGCAGCACGGGTGTACAGGGCTCAAAAGCAATGAAGCACATAATACCCGAATGCACAGACCAGAGACATACACAAAAAAACGGTCGAACTATTGCCTTTGTTTGCTCATACTGATCCAGGCATCAGTCAATCGAGGTCACATGGAGAGAGCGAAAAAATCAGAGCATGATGAGGCGTCTATATTTCAGCAGCAAATTTATTTTCAATTTCTGAAAAGAGAGGCTCAGGGTACATATAACGTTGAGCTTCAGGATACCGATCAGAGAGAAACTTTATTAACTCTGTACGGAATTCTTGATGAAATTATTTCATCCCGCACCAAATGAGATATCGCACATAAATCAGGCGTTGATGCTGTTATCTCAGGAACCCTATGACGATCAAAGCCAATGTCAAGCGGAGCTGCAATAGCGCCTGGTGTATTATTTGTAGCCCGGGGTAGCACGAATCGAGTTGATAGAACAATCCATCTTCACAATGGAAGTGATACGATCTGCTATGGAAATATGCTCTTCAAGCCTCAGAAACTATCAATAGTTCCCAAGAAAAATCGGCAAAATCTTTAACGAACACTATCTCAAGGCAATTCCCTTATCAAAAGGAAAAACAACCTCTGGAATTCGTAGCATAACTTTTTATGCTAATAAAGCTATCCCGCCGCAAGTGGAGGGGTAGCTGTTTGTTAGATGAAACTGAGCAAACTTTCACAGCAAGCAATGGGGAATTTAACCTCAAGAGAGTATATAGAATAGAAAAACAACATCGGAGCTTCCAGCCTGAGCTACTTCCAATATTTCGTTTTAACTGAACCCGTTACTTATATTCCACTTATCACCACGAGAAAAATGCACTCTTTGATATTATTTTAGAATAGGAAGAAATTAAAATATATTTTACATTGTCGTTGTATCGTTTTGTAACGTCTCATTAATTATCAGTAAAAAATCATGTCAACACTTACAGAAATCCAGGCTCAAATAGCTGATCTTCAGAAACAGGCTCAGGAAATTATCAATATTGAGCGCAAGGCTATTCTTGAGGATATCAAAGCAAAAATGGCTGCCTATAATATCACAATGGAGGAACTTGAAAGAAAAGGGAAAGCTGTAAAGTCTGCACCCAGAAGTCCGTCTCCCATCAAGTACAAAAAAAGTGAAACTGAATACTGGGTAGGCAGAGGACCGAAACCACAATGGGTTAAGGGAATTGAAAGTAATGGCGAGAATATTGAAATCTATCGGGTGCAGGAATAAACCGGGCACTCCCGTTACGACTTATCTTCATTCAGATTAATTCCCACGACCTCAGGCAGCAACAGGAGAAATCCTGTCAATGATTATTCTCAACTGCCGGAGGTCGCAGGTATTAAGTAACTGCTTATTCCTGCCGTCATTTATTGTGCCATGCAAAAACCTGGAGGAGTAAGGTTTTTACGATAAGCTTCGGGTAAAAGCTTCATGGCTGCCAGTGCTTCATCCTCCCTCTCGAAAAGCCCAAAAACTGCTGAACCACTACCGGAAAGGGAGGAAAAGATGCTTCCTGCTTCCAGCAGTGTTAATTTGACTTTGCGAACGGCGGGAAAATGATCAAATACGGCTGGCTCGAAATCATTTTCAAAGGCTGGTAAACCCTCCTTTTTTCCAGAAAGACAAAGCTCTGAGAGCAGTTTTTTCAAATCAGGAAGTTCACGATCAAACCGGGAATAGAAATTCTTGTATGCCCAAACCGTTGCAATGTGCTCTTCGGGAAAAACAGTAACGATATAGTAAGGAAGTGTAAGAGCGAGATCATCAAGCTCATCACCGATGCCTGTCGCATAGGCAAGACCTTTCATAGAGAGAAAATAGGGGACATCGGCACCAAGTTTCACTGCAAGAGCGTGCAATTCGGCAGGGGATGCGTTGACCTTCCAGAGTTCATTGAGCACTCTGAGTACCGTTGCAGCATCACTGCTGCCACCTCCAAGCCCGGCGCCAAAAGGCACCTGTTTTTGAAGCTTCATGGCTATGCCTTTCCGGACAGCGGCAAACTGTTGAAGAGATCTGGCTGCCTTTATACAAAGATTGTTATCGTCAACAGGGAGATCACTATTTGAGCAGCTCATCGAAATCTTTTCGGAGTCACTGAATTCGATGGTATCATACCAGTTGATTGGTGCAAAGATAGTCTCAAGCGTATGGTATCCATCCTGGCGTTTGGCTGTGATGAGAAGACCAAGATTGATTTTTGCAAAGGATTTGACCAAAAGAGGGTGCATAGAAGGCGATTAATATTATATGGATATATTTGGCATATTGAGGAAAGAAAAAATAGAACAGTAAAAGCTGTACAACGATAAACTGCAAACCAATGCTATCTGAAAAGAGGTTACTCCGCATTCGCAAAAGTGCCGCACAACTCTGCATTGCGCTCTCTGTTGCACTCTTCTTTCCAGCCATCCTGTATGCAGCCGAAGAACGTTCCTACGCACGTGAAATCAGGAAGTATGTCGATGAAGATACGGTTTATTTGTTAGAAAATACGCAGCAAAACATAACCCTGCCCTCTGAAAGAATCGTGGTTGAAGCTCTTCTTTGTGAAAGTGGCCCACAGGCAATTGAGCTCTTCCAGAAACAGTTGAGCGATTATCCAGACCCTGCACTTGATCAAATCAGTAACTCACGAATAGCCGCCTACAACCTGGCGCTCAACAGCACTGCCCCGCTGCCAAAGCTCTCACGCCCTCTTCTTTCGGCGAAACCACAAGAGTCTGGTGTGCAGGAAAGTTCGAAGCAACAGCTCGCGTCAATTTCGAGCAAGACAAAGGAAGAAATAACTCCTCGCCCATCACCTGCGCCAGTAAAACCAGCTCAGGAATCAGCACCTCTTCCATCACCTGCGCCAGTAAAACCAGCTCAGGAATTAGCTCTTCGTCCATCACCGGCAAAAGTAAAACCGACTGAAGAATTAGCACTTCGCCCCTCAACTGCGCAAGTAAAACCGATTCAGCAAATATCGCCTCGTCCATCACCAACCACAGTAAAACCAACTCAGGAATCAACCTTTGCAGGAAGTTCCGGTTTTACCCTGCAATTTGGTTATTTCGGAAACAAAGCAAATGCTGAAAATTTGACCAAAAAGATCTCTCTTTACGAACCGGTAGAAATCGTTGAGCAGGGGCAGTTCTATGGTGTTCGATTGAAAAAGTTATATGCCACAAAACAAGATGCTGGTGCATTGATAAAAAAACTGCCCTTCCCGGCTTTTATTGTTCCAGTAAAAAAGACGCAGCAGTGAACCGAAGACAAATCAACCTGATGAAACGAGAGACTACAATTGTCGGGCAATCTCTCCTGATCTCCCAGCTCAAGCAACTTGCTCTCCAAGTCGCTCAAACCGATATCACGGTATTAATAATTGGAGAAACGGGATCGGGAAAAGAGGTTCTGGCACGCTTTATTCATGCAAACAGCCTGCGGGCCGATAAAAGCTTCATCCCTGTCAATTGCGGCGCAATTCCCTCCGGTATTCTTGAATCGGAACTTTTTGGTCATGAAAAGGGGGCGTTTACCGGAGCAGTGCAAAGCAGAAAGGGGTACTTTGAAAGTGCCGACAGGGGCACTATTTTTCTTGATGAAATCGGTGAAATGCCACTTGAAACCCAGGTAAAATTTCTCAGGGTTATTGAGACCGGAGAGTTTCAGCGGGTCGGATCGTCAGAGAGTATTTACTCTGATGCCCGCATCATTGCTGCTACCAACAAAAACATGTATCAGGCTGTCGCGGAAAAAAACTTTCGGGAAGATCTTTTTTACCGTCTGCGTAGTGTTGAACTGCAAATCCCGCCACTACGGGAGAGAGGACGAGATATCCTCCTGCTTGCCGAAAATTTTGTTCATGAATTTGAACAGAAACACAAAATCCTCTTTGAAGGATTCAGCCCGGATACGACAGAGATGCTGATGCGCTATCCCTGGCCAGGAAACGTCAGAGAGCTCAGAAATCTCATTGAATCCCTGCTTGTGCTTGAAAAGGGGAAATATATCACTTCTGAAATTCTTGAACGACATCTGGTGCAGCGAAATCGATACAAAAGCCTGGTTCATGATCCGGCTAAATCAGAAAAAAACGAGCTTCAGGTGATTTACAGTACCATGATGCAGCTTCGACAGGAGGTCAGTGAAATCCGCCAACTTCTTCAGCATCTTGTGCAGACCAGAGCGCTCACTCCACTGTTTCTGCCTGATGTTTCAGCAACACTCCCGCAATTTACCCCTGTCTTGAAACCAGCAGTCGAGGAACACATCCATCCTGCACCACCCAAAGTTCTTCGCTCACTTGATGAGATGGAAAAAAAGTCTATTGCCGAAGCACTTGAATCATGCAATGGAAACAAGAGAAAAACAGCTCTGGCACTCGGCATTACAGAACGAACACTCTATCGCAAAATCAAGGCTTATGGGCTCTGACAGCCAATACATCATAACACACTCTCACCCTTCCGACTCTTTAAAAAAGCACGAAGAAAGATGAGCAGAGAGAGTATTGAAGCCACCTTTGGCAAAAGGTCAGGATGAGAGGTATAAAAGGTCAAGCGACTTTCGAGCGGAACTTCAGCCGTCAGGATCTCCTCCTGCCACCAGGGAACCTCTGCAATGGTACGCCCATACTTGTCGATGACGACCGTGAGTCCGGTATTGGCACATCGCGCCATTGCCCGACGGTTTTCGATACAGCGCAACCGGCCAATGGCCAGATGCTGATAGGGGCCATATGACGTTCCATACCAGCCGTCATTGGTAACAAGGGTCAGCAGCCTGGCTCCTTTTCGGACAAACTCCGTAACAAGAGAGGGGAAAATAGATTCATAACAGATGATATTGGCAAGAACGACCTTACCATTCCGAGAAGAGGAGAGTTCCATAACGGCAGCCTCACGCCCTTTCCCCCACCCTCTGATGCCTGCCAGAGAAAATGTCAGATTACCAAGCCAGGGGAAATAATCGATATAGGGAACACGCTCTGCAAATGGAACAAGGCGCATCTTGCGATAAATTTCAGGCACACTATCAGGGTCTGGTTCAAGCAACATGGAGGCATTAAAGGACTCCGAGGGTTGATTGGGCTTATGAACGACATCGATAAAACCGGTCAAAAGAGCTGTATCCCACTTTCTCAGTGCCAACCGCAACAATTGCTGATCGGCAGCATAGGGCAGATCAAGAATAGAAAACGGAATCGCCGTTTCCGGCCAGATCACCAGCTCAGGCCGGCTTTCACGAACAGCTCTGCCGGTCATACGATAATAGCGCTCCATAATTTCGACGCTGTTATACTCCTCCCACTTGTCATGGGGATTTACATTGGGCTGAACAAGGGTAACCCTGAGTCGCAACTCTTTTTTCGCAGCAATACCTTCCCTGTACATCAGCACTGAAGCATAGATCAGCGGAGCAACAACCATCAGAGCCATCATGGTAACAGAACGAAGGGTATCCCGTCTGCTGCCACTCAAGGCAAGCACCGTGAATACATTGAACCATATGAGCCAGAAACTGATCCCCCATACACCAACAAGATCAGCATACTGAATCATGAGATTCAAATTTGCCTGTGAATTTCCGAGGGTCAGCCATCCAAGTGAGAGATCCTGCTGCATGTAAGCCCATTCCCATGCAATCCAGAGAAAAGGAAGCGAAAATAGCGCAAAACGGTAACCCGCCATTTTTTTAACCGCATAAAATGCAAGGAGGGGAACCGTCAAAAAAAAAGTCTGTGCAAAAATGGTGAGAACTCCTCCAGGCAGAGTTGCCAGACTTACCCACCAGAGACTGATCAGACAGAAAACAAACATCGAGAGGTAAACGCGTCGAAAAAGCTCCCCGGCGTTCTCGACGGAGCGAAGAGAGATGAGCAGCGGAACAAGAGCAATCCAGGCTACCACTTCAAGATGAATGGCGGGATAAGAGGGAAAAGAGAGACCAAGAAGAGTTCCACTCAAGAGGGCCGGGGCGTAACGGGAATGACTCAGTCGGGTTATGTTCCGGGATAATAGACTCATCAAAACGATAAAAAGATTCTAAATTGACGAAAAAAAACAAAAAAAATTCAGATAAACGGAAAAACTATCGGCACTAAATACTATTTCTGGCAACCAGATAACCAAGAGCAACACATTTTACTTTATTTATTGATTTTTATTCTTTAAATTTCTTCCACTCTGTTACTTAACAGGAATAATCTCCATGAAATTTTTTCCTGAAAATATCCAATTTCAACGCCATTAGAAAAAGGAGAACTCATTATGGCTCTTTTCGGCACAAAAGACACCACTACCGCACACTCAGATTACGAAATCGTTCTCGAGGGCGGTTCGAGCTCATGGGGCAAGGTAAAATGTCGGGCGAAGGTTAATGTACCGCCGGCACTTCCCTTGTTACCGGCTGACTGTAACATCAAGATCAATGTAAAACCTCTCGATCCCGCAAAGGGGTTCGTCAGGTTTTCGGCTGTTATTGAGTCAATTGTAGACAGCACAAAAAGCAAGTTGGTTGTAGAGGCTGATATTGCCAATGAAACCAAGGAAAGAAGAATCTGCGTCGGTGAAGGCTCTGTATCCGTAGGCGACTTCTCTCACTCGTTCTCCTTTGAAGGCTCTGTTGTCAATCTCTTCTACTATCGCTCCGACGCAGTCAAAAGAAATGTCCCGAACCCGATCTACATGCAGGGGCGTCAGTTCCATGACATTATCATGAAAGTTCCGCTTGACAATCCCGATGTTATCGACACTTGGGAAGGCACCCTTCGGGCGCTTCAGTCAACTGGCACCTTCAACGACTGGATTCGCGAGTTCTGGTTTATCGGACCTGCTTTTACCGCCCTGAATGAAGGTGGTCAGAGAATTTCAAAAATCGAGGTCAACAGCATCGGCACCCAGAGCGGAGAAAAAGGACCTGTTGGTGTTACAAGATGGCGTTTCTCTCATGGCGGTTCCGGTATTG
Source organism: Pelodictyon phaeoclathratiforme BU-1 (assembly GCF_000020645.1). Classification (GTDB taxonomy): domain Bacteria; phylum Bacteroidota; class Chlorobiia; order Chlorobiales; family Chlorobiaceae; genus Chlorobium; species Chlorobium phaeoclathratiforme. Next base: position 1,090,269 of record NC_011060.1, on the reverse strand, counting down.
TCGATTCTATTGCTCGCTGGGCAGAACTCTTCCCTGCTGACAAACTGAATCGGCCTGCATCAGTTGAAGCTGGCTTCCGTTCTGACTCTCAGGGTATTGAGGTTAAGGTTGATGGTGATTTCCCCGGCGTATCGGTCGATGCCGGCGGTGGTCTTCGCAGAATCCTGAACCACCCGCTCATCCCGCTGGTACACCACGGAATGGTAGGAAAATTCAACGACTTTACCGTCGATGCCCAGTTGAAAGTTGTACTGCCAAAGGGATACAAAGTCCGTTATGCAGCACCTCAGTTCCGTTCCCAGAACCTTGAAGAATATCGCTGGAGCGGTGGCGCTTATGGCCGCTGGGTCGAGCATGTTTGCAAGGGCGGTACCGGACAGTTTGAAGTGCTCTACGCTCAATAAGCACGAAATCAGGGAAAACAAAAAAACCGGTCAAAAGCCGGTTTTTTTGTTTTAGCCGAGTAAATGAAGAATATCCTCAATCTCCTCTTTTATCTCTTTCAGCAGCACCATGCGGCGTTCGTCAACCACTCCATGACGATTCTTCTCCTGACCGATCTGTTTCTGCAGCTTCAGAATTTCAGTCGTTTTATGGTCAGTTTCACTATTGCGCAGAACGCCCTTGACTATTTCACTCGCTTTTCCGAGGCGATAACCTTTTTCGTAGACCAGCTCCTTGATATTGAGAACCATAGCAATATCACGGTTGGTATAACGCCTGTTCCCCCGTGTATCCCGCGCCGGAGTCAGCTCATTAAAAAAACCTTCCCAATAACGGAGCAGATAGGCAGGAACACCGGCAATTTTGGCGACCTCACCGATAGAGTAATAATTTTTGATTGCATCAAATGCCATAAGAGCGCAGAAATAAGGGTGAAATTTTGTTTTCCCTATTCTTATTATACATTACTACCGTCACTTCAAAAATTTATGACGGATGAAAAATCTTCTTGGTCTGAAACCTTATCTGTTAAGGTATAAAAAAAATCTCTGGTCTGGCTTTCTCTTCATCATTCTGACCAACCTCTTCGCTGTCATCGCGCCAAAGTACATCGGTCTTGCAATCGATACCATGAATCGGCATTTTGCGCTTTCGGATGTTCTTCGCGATACGGGCCTCTATTTTCTCCTCTCCCTCTTAAGCGGTTTTTTTCTCTTTCTTGTACGCCAGAATATCATTGTTGCATCACGGCATATTGAATATGACCTGAAAAACGACTACTACCAGCATCTGCAGAAGCTTCCCCGCAGTTTTTATAATACCACCAGTACCGGTGATCTCATTTCAAGAGGAACAAACGACCTGAATGCCATAAGAGAGTTCCTTGGACCCGGCATCATGTACTCCCTCAACACCTTCTTCAGACTCTTGTTTGCACTGATTGCCATGATCGCAATCTCTCCAGAACTGACTCTCTTCGCGCTGCTACCCGCTCCTCTTCTCAGCTATTCTGTCTATAAAATAGGCAGTTCCATGCAGAAACGCTCAAAAAGCATCCAGGAGAGCTATGCCGGAATTACCAATCTGGTACAGGAAAACCTCTCTGGCATCAGGGTTGTAAAAAGCTATACCCGAGAATCATTCGAAATCAACCGCTTTGAATGCCTGAACAAAGAGTACTATCGCAAAAACCTCTCTTTGGGAAAACTGCAGGCACTCTTTTTTGCTTTTCTGACCTCCATGACAGCCCTTTCGCTGCTTCCCGTTATCTGGGTCGGTGGTATAAACGTCATTAATGGAAGCATGACCGTCGGCGGGATTGCACAATTTATTGTCTATGTATCCATGCTGAGCTGGCCCATCATCTCAATCGGTTGGGTCACCAGTATTGTGCAGAGAGCGGCATCGGCCCAGATTCGGCTGAATGCAATTTTCAACGCCAAACCCGATGTCGCCGAAACAGAAAATAAGGGCCAAAAAGAGGAGTCTTTCAAGGGGAAACTCTCATTTCGGGATGTACAGTTTCATTATCCCGGTCAGGAGAAAAATCCCATCCTGAAAAAAATAACGTTCGACATTGCTGCAGGATCAAAAGTTGCAATCGTCGGCGCAACAGGTTCGGGCAAAACAACACTGGTCAACCTCATACCGAGGCTCTACGAAACTGTACAAGGGACAATACTCTTTGACGGTCACGACATCCGAAGCCTGCCATTGAAAACCCTGAGGGAACTCATTGGCTTTGTCCCCCAGGTCAACTTTCTCTTTTCCGATACCATTGCCCGCAATATCAACTGGGGAAGTCGTAACGAAGATGCTGATATGGTAATTGAAGCAAGCAAAATAGCGATGCTCTATGGTGATGTTGAAGAGTTCCCTGATGGCTTTGAGACCATGCTTGGTGAAAAAGGAATCAACCTCTCGGGCGGACAGAAACAGAGAGCCTGTATTGCACGAGCCATTGCATGGAAACCCCCTCTTCTGATACTTGACGACGCACTCTCAGCCGTCGACACCGGAACCGAAGCCCGTATCTTTGAGGCTCTTCTGCAAAAACTTCCCGAGACCACCATCCTGCTGATCAGCCACAGAATTTCAACCGTAAAAAACTGTGACCGCATCATCGTACTGAAAGAGGGCTCCATTGTCGAAAGCGGAACCCATGAAGAGCTCCTGCAACAGAAAACCCTCTATGCAGAACTTTACAACCAGCAACTACTCGAAGAGGAGATCTTCTCCCTCTCATAAGTGAGATCAAAAAGCCCGGACAGGCCGAACAAGATTGACATGGGTTTTATTGGTGGCAAACTGCTTGCCATTGGAGAAACACTGAAACCATGCATGGTCTGCACTATCCTCCGTTGAACTCCAGTAGAAATTAGGTACAAGACCCTCAACAGCTCCTCTGTTGAGATAAAGCTGGTTCAGCTCCTCCTTGCTCGGTAAAAACCAGTCGCTGTAACCACCACCGCGATACATTGACGCAACGGCTGAAGCGCTTTGCGGAAAAAGTGCTACAGGATATTTTGCCAAAATCTTTCTCGTATTTTCTGCTCCTTCACCAATGGCCGGGCTTGTATTCGATAGCATCTTCTCTGCATAATCAGGACGAACCGCATCTCTATATTGGCCGGTACTCCAGCGATATGCCCCAACAACCTCCCCTGCACCATATGCATCGATATAGGAGAGATCTATATCCTCCCTGGCAGCAATCAAACCATGCTGCCCGGTACTATCAACAAAAAAGACAATACCCCCACTGTAACTATCACCAATCTTCGCGGCAAACGAAAGAGCCGAAGACATAATAACCATAGTTAATCCGACCAACATTGACACCATGCTCAGCCGGGCGATGCCTGATTTTATCCTGTTCACTTTTCCTCCTTGATAAGTGGAAATTTCAATAAAAGCACCTTCCTGAAGTTAACGATTCTGATCGGAAAATCAGTGAACATTTCAGGAAGTCAATCGCCCGAAGAAAAAAGAAATCTGTACATGATGCAAGCTGTTATCCCTTTGCGTTGCGAATCAACTCATGAATAATTCTGCAACTATCCGTTTAGACCTTCGCTCTCGTTCAATCAGCCTCCCACTTTTACTGGATAGCTTGACCCTTTGAGGGTGACGATTGTGCTGCGTATTGCGCCAAGTTCATCAATTCCTTCCGGTACCGTGCATTCACATTTTTTCCAGAGTTCTGATAACTGCCTCTCGATTTTATAGGCAAGCATAACGGCAAAGAGATGGCCACGAGTGCTCGCTTCGGTTCGCACATGAACCGGTCTGATTTCAAGATGACTTTGCTCACATAACAGCCGTCCAGCAGAGCGACTCCTTTCAGGATTTCTTCATTGACTGTTACCATGAACACCCTCTCCTGATAAAACTGCAATCAGCAAGGCTTAGCAGTTGATCCCTGCTCAGGTTTCGGGCGACGTTGCAGGGGTCTGCTCACGAAACGGAAAAAATAGCACGTTAAGCAGTTTAAGTTAAATCCAAAAGCCGGGTACGGATCGGCAAAGGCGGAATTGGTTGCCGTCCACATTTTAGGTTCCAGTATGCCCACGAGCGCACATCAAAAACGCCAGGTGGAGCATGCTCCAAAACCTCACAGAATTCGTCATTCCCCACGATGCCTTGCAGCGCTTTTAAATCTTCAGGCGTACCAAAAGTCATAACATGCGCAAGAAAATGCACTGGATCAGCAAGTTCTTCCTCTGGCGTATTGAACCATACAACCCGACGTGCCACGTTTAAAATTTCCGGAGTAATGGGTAAAGGTTTCATGATGTTGGTTCGTTTTCATCCGTCCGCTTGGCATAAGGCGTTAATATGGGAAGAGAGGCTGGATCGACAGATGCAACTGCAATACTCAACCGCTTGCGCACATCTACGGATAAGGTTGGAAGATCATCAAAAAAGGAGAGTGCCTTCAATGCAATCATAGGGTTGAAGCTGCGTCCATAAACGACACTGCCAGCAGCTAAAGCGTTTGGCAAGTCAACACCGTGTTGTAACAGCGCATCAATATCGAGATAGTCTTTTACCTCTGCCCGTTTTTGTATTACAGCTACTTTCGTTCCTGCAATGTCTAACAGGGATGCGACATAGATTGAACCTCCCTCGGCCTGATCGCGAGGTGTAACCTGCCCAAGACCAAGACCACCAAAAAAAGAGAGCAAAACAGGGCCGTCACGCTCAACACGGCAAGTCAATGTATTTTGGCCAACCTGCACGCGCTCCGCTCCCTTGAGATAAGGAAGAGCATCAGCCAGATCATCCGGATCAAAAGGCTGATTAGAAAAAAAATCAAAATCAACAGAAGTCCTGTGCCCCAAACGCAAAGCAAGCGCCGTTCCGCCGTAAAGCGTAAATGTCGATGGCGTAGCGTCAAGTTCCGGCCAGAGCAAAAGCTGCGGTGGCGGAAGAATGGATAGATTAGGACTAAAAATCATGTCAAATTGATTTTGTTTAAATGGAGTCACCTCAGAAAACGGAAAAAATAGCACGCTAAGCAGTTTTGGTAAACTTCATGAGTCTTGATACCGTAGCTGGATGGACATTAAAAAGCCTGGCTGCATCCGCTGCGGTTTTCTGTCCAGACGTAACAAAATGGATGATCTCTTTCTGTTGCTCTGAGGTGAGCTTTGGTCGGCGACCTCCAACACGCCCTTGTTTGCGTGCGGCATCCAAACCGTTGCGCGTGCGCTCTCGAAGCATTGCCCGCTCGAACTCCGCAAATGTCCCTACGATTTGCATCATCATGCGGCCACCGGGCGAAGTAGTGTCAATTACTTCCGTCAGACTACGAAACCCAGCTCCTGCTTGATTAATCTTCTCCATAAAAGTCAACACATCTTTCAGAGAGCGTGATAAACGGTCAAGCTTCCAGACAACCACCACATCGTCCTTGCGCAGTTGCTCTAACAACCGATGCAATTCTGGCCTGTCCCATCGGCCCCCGGAAGCTTTCTCTTGAAAGATCATTTCACATCCGCCAAATTCCAGCGCGGCAATTTGTGCTTTGGTGTCCTGATCCTTGGTGGAAACACGCGCATAACCGATAAGCATCTCTACCTTCCTATTGCATAAAGTTATTGCAAATGATTATAATTTAGCAATAACTTTATGCAATGCGCAATGCCTTTATTTCTGCTTGATCAATAATCGTTGCGGAAACGTCCGTTTCTGCAACAGCATTTTCCAATTCATTTTAGACGTACTATTATTCCATGCCTCGTCGATCTCTTTTTTCCACTGCCGAACGAGAAAGCCTTCTGGAGTTGCCGAAGGCCGAAGATGAACGGATTCGGTACTATATGTTTAACGAGGCGGACTTGTCTTTCATCAATCAGCATCGAGGGTCTGCAAATCGCCTTGGGCTTGCTGTGCAGCTTTGCTACTTGCGTTTTCCTGGAATTATTCTCAATGTCGATCAGAGACCGTTTCCGCCGGTATTGAAACTGGTTGCTGATCAGCTTGGAGTGGCGGTCGATCAATGGAACAAGTACGGACATCGCGAACAGACCCGCCGTGAACACCTGCTTGAGTTGCAGGGGTGGCTGAAGCTTATACCATTCGGTATCGCTGAATACCGACAAATCGTTTATCAACTCGCTGAACTTGCCCAACAGACTGATCGTGGTATTGTGCTTGCCGAAGCATTGATTGATATGCTGCGAAATCAAAGCATTATTTTGCCAGCCATTGACGTCATAGAACGTGTCTGTAGTGAAGCATTAATGTGATGAGTGCCATTCAGGGCGGATTACCTGACAGCCTTGCCGAGATGCACAGGCTCTTCGGCAACAAAGTCAGTTTACTCGTTCAGGATAACAGGGAGATGTCAAATCCACAAACCATGATGGGATGGAAACATCTGTCAATACTTTTATCGGAGGGAAATCATGAACAAATCAAACAGCGCCTCAGTCGCACCATCGAGCAACTCTTCGCAACCGGCGCCATCTCAGCCCCATGTTATCAGCAAGCAATCGGAGGAGTTCCAATGGGATGAAACGATCGTTTGGCTGGAAAAGATCAACAAAAACATGCAACGGATGTCGCAAGATGAGAAATATCGGCTGGAAATTGCGAAAGATCTATCATAATGTGCCAGAGAGATTCAGAAAAATGCATTCCATTTCTGGCACGTTACTCATGAAAATTCGTTAGATCGACGTATAAAATTTTCTCTCACCACGTTTTGCACAAGGAGAACCAATGACAACAACAGAGAAAATATACCGAACGATGCAAGAACTTCCAGAACCGATGCGTCATGAAGTGCTGGATTTCGCTGAATTTTTCAAGCAGAAAAAATCAACCGATACACCCGGATCAGGAAATCTTGCCAAACGTATTCAGGAGCACTTTAAAGGCTTGAATGCTGAAGATATTGTTATTCCATCACGTCAGTTCCCCCGCACTCTTCCGCAAGTTGAGGATTGATGATGACCGCTTTTTTGATTGATGCCAACGTCCTGTCGGAATTAATGCGTACGCAGCCAGAGAGTATACGCCGAACTCGGCTGGAAAATGCAGCACAAAAAATGTTTTCTGCAGATTTTACTGAACGGTGCCTTCCTTTTGACAAACATGCCGCAATCGTTTATGCAGAACTCGTTGCCCATCGAAAACGCATCGGAAAACCTGTTTGCACAGAAGATGCCCAAATAGCAGCTATCGCGGTAACCGAAAACCTGACACTTGTCACCCGAAACATTAAGGATTTTACAGAAATTGAAGGCCTGAAACTGATAAATCCCTGGGAAACAGCTTGAGGGAAAATCGTCGAACTGCATTGTCATTCAACAATCTCCATATATGGCAAAATTGTACACTCTCAGGCTATCTTGCTTGAAAGTCTGGCCAAGCGAGTAGCTACATGCTGATTGAGATCGCCATGGGAGCACAAAAAAAATGCCGAGCTGGGACTCGGCGCTCCCTGGGTGATCACAATTTTTCAGAGTTTCAGATATCAGAGGATCAGATGTTCAGGAAGAAAAGAATGACTGGAACGAATCACTCGAAAACCCACATTGTAGCTGCCCCAGTTCCCCGGAAGGTCGTCGTTCCGGGAGGAGCAGCGCAGAGCATCAGCTTTACTGCTATAATACGAACCTCCCCGCACCGAACGGTACCCTTCTTTTTCGCCATACCAATCATCCGTCCACTCCCATACATTACCTGCCATATCGAAGAGCCCTTCCGGCGTGGCGCCCTCAGGATAACGACCAACCGGCGTTGTAGAGCCTTCATTCGAATTATAATTGGCAAGTTTTGGCGTTGGCTCTCCCCGCTCTTTCGGCCAGGGGTAGGAACGCCCCTCCTCACCTGCAGCAGCAAATTCCCACTCCATTTCTGCAGGAAGCCGGTAGAACACATCCTTGTCGCTTTCAAGCAGTGAAAGCCAGAGACAATAAGCACGGGCAGCATACCACGTTGCTATCACCGGCTGATCATCCTTGTTGAATCGCTTGTCGTCATCGTACCTGGAAGCAAACCGTTTCGACAACTCTTTTTCTTGCTGCAACCAACTGCTGAACTCCTTGATGCTCTCTGCCAGGGCTGACAAGTGTTTCTTGTAGCTCTCAAAAAGCAAGTTTCCAGCAACATCACTCCCTTTTGTCTCAAGGAAGCTGATAAACTGGCGGAAAAGCCGATTGGTCACCGTGAATTTTGCCACGTAGAGGTCTGGCACCGTTTCCCGCTTTTTCGTCAGGGAGTAGTCGAAGCTTCCGCCCTTGATCAGGAGATACTCGGCGCCAAGGGGATCATTGAGAGTGCCAGCTACAAGAGGCCGCTCTTTGGAAAGTTCCGAGAGGTTGAACTGCTCCACCACCTCAAGCGCCTCTTTATGGGCCTCCAGCTCGCCAATGGCGTTGAGGCACTGCAACAGGTAGCGCTGACGGTTGAGGGTGGTCTCTGGCTCCATCAGCTTGCTGCGCAGTGCATCAAAACAGATCTGCGGCGCCTCCTCGATGAGAGTGGTCAGCAAATCCTGCTGCTTCTGCGTCATCTCTTCACTGACTGGCGAGTTGAAAAGCTCGCGCATAAAGGCGTCAAAGGTTGCTGCATCAGCCTGGCCAATAAAAAAGCGCAAGGGCTCATTCCACCAGTCGTCGCCGAAATACCCGGCAAAAGTGGCCATGCGCTGCTCCCTGCCCCACTCTTTCTGGAGCTGCAGACCAGCCATGTACTCCCTGAACGATTTGTGGCGAAAAAGGTACTCCCTGTCGCGATACTCCACCAGCAGACCGGCGCGGTCAACAAGGTTCCGGCAAAACTCCTCTGCGCTGTAGCGCTTGGTCAGCGTCTTGAGTTGAATCTGCATCTGCTGCTGCATCGCCCCCCGCTCAACCTCGTCGCGTTTTACCACCTCCTGCATCCAGAGCGAGACTGGAGCGAGTACACGCAGGGCATCTTCTGCCGGAAGGAGAGGCTCAAGACCCTTTTGACGGTCGCGGTAATCGAGTATGTAGTTCAGGGCGGCTTCATAGAGTTTCAACCGACTGGCTGGCAGATAGTCCCGATCTTTCCAGAGCATGGCCATGATCTGAAGCAGCAGGGGCACTCTGGCCAATGCCTGCACGCCCCTGTTTTTCTCCTGGGCCAAAAAGAGCACAATATCCTTCGCTTTCCGCTCGGCTTTCTCTTTCTGGCTCTTCTCCCACCGCTCCTGTGTTTCGCTCCCTGGCTTCAGCTCGCCGAGATATGCCGCCCTGAACCATTTCTCAAGAAACTCCTGCTGCTGCTCACTGGTAAAATCCATGATGTCGGCCCGCGTGTGACGGGAGGCAAGCTCAATCCCCTCTGCCTTCCTGTAACCTGTGGAACGGGAGGTGACCACCACTTGCGCTTTTTTAAAGCTGGCGACAATCCGGTCAATCCATCGGCACGCCCTGATGCGCTGTTGCGGGTCACTGATTTCATCAAGACCATCAAAGAGGAGGAGCGTGGGCCGCTGTTGCAGCCAGCGGGAGAGGTGCTTCTCTTCAATGTCAAGATTGTGCAGCGCCGACCACGCAATGAGATTATGGGAGATCGGCGCATAGTCTCCATTCTCCACGATGAGGTCACGGAGTGGCAGAAAAACCACGAGCAGCGGCTCAGTGAAGCCAAGCCTCTTCCTGTCGTCAAGAGAGGTGAGGGCATAGTGCTTGAGCAGCGTGGTCTTGCCGGAACCGGGGTCGCCAATAATGAGCAGCAACCGTTGTTGCTCAAACACAAGGCGCATCACCTCCTCCGGCTTGCGTATCTGCTCATGGAATTTCTGCTCCTGTTCCTGTTCGGACGACTGACACGCTTCACCAACATTGAGGTCACAGTCGCTACGCCAGCCATCGGAGAGGCGAAGGGCAACAAAGGTATCCGTCAATCCTACCGGCACATTTTCGAGCGCATGGGTACCGAGAAGGTTGCTGATATCAAGCTCCCTCCTGAGCGCCTCGTGGTAGTCATGAAGATGGTCGCGGTCGAGCGTCGTGAGCGCCTGTGCCTCTCTGACATCGGGGCTCACCCGTTTCGGGAGAGAAAATGTGCCGATATAGGAGGGCGACGGAAAGATTGCGGTATCAAGCGCCCACACTTCACGCGGCTTGTCGTGGTAGCATATCGGAAAGATGGTCACCCGGCCACTCTGTGCGGTGGCATACATGGCGCAATTAGGCCACTCGCGTGTCTGGTATGATGCCCCGGCACCAAGCTTGAGGTAACCGCCATGCTGCGACACCGTGCATTCTGTGTCGGTCTCATGGTAGTGACCGTGCAAGAGCAGGTCAACCGATGCACCAAGAGTGGCCCGGATGTTTGCACGCTCAACCGCGCTCAGCCAGTCGAGCGGATGGTGCAGCAGGGCAAGATTGAGGTCTGCCGCCTGCTCCTGCAGCGCTTTCGTCGCCTTGTCGAGGCAGCGGCGACCGAGCAGCAGCTTGCCATGATCCTGATCGTCAATGCAGAAAAGAGCGCTGTTCAGCAAAAGCATGGCCACCCTGACCTGCCGGATCTGCACCACTTCAACGGTGCTGCAGGTTGTGTCGGTCGGAAAGCTGCGAAAACCGGCAAAATAGCTGTTATACCATGCGCTGTAAGCCTGAAGCTTCTGAAACTGGATCGCTATGGCCACTCCTGCGGGATCAAAAAACTTGTCGGAGCTTGCATCGCTGTCAAGGGTTCTTGGCAAAAATTCGTTCACCGTGCGGTCAACATCGTGGTTGCCGGGTACCACGAAGAGCCGCCTTTTGTCAAGCCCGGCAGCGGCAAGCAGGTCATCAAAAAAGAGGGTTGCCTGCCGGTACTCTTCAGCCTTGCCACTATGGGCAATATCGCCGGTAACCACAATCAAATCCGGTACGCGCCCCTCTTCGCGGAATTGCTTCACTGATGCAACAAGCGCACGAAGAATCACCTCCTGGTCGTAACGTCCCCGGTCGCTGAGATGCAGATCCGAAATATGCAGCCAGGTGAGAGCCGAATCAAGCTCACCCGTGATTTTCAGCACCTCCTGATATCCCTTTGTCGCTTTTGTCATCTCATTAAGCGTGGTCTGAATGGCGGAAAACTAAACCCGAAAGTTGCCCCACAAACGCTTCAGCACTGTTTGACATGGCTGTTCTCCTTTATGGTTGATGAAAACTCTTCCCTCTTCGTGCTTGCCCGATGCTGTCTGCCGCAATCATGGCGTCAAGCACTTTTTCTGCTGTGATAGTACCCGCTTCGTGATGAATGGACTGCGCTTGATCGCAAGCCTTCTCCGCCACCAGCATCAACTTTTGGCGGTCAACCTTTCCCAGCCCGATATCGGCAAGGGTGGTCGGCAACCCGATCTCTTCACAGAATGAGAAAACGGTTGCGGATTCATCCGGCGATGCGTCCGTGAGCTGAAGCCCGGCCAATACACCAAAGGCCACTTTTTCTCCATGCCAGAAGGAGTGGGTTTCGGCCAATGCGGTGAGGCCATTGTGGATGGAGTGGGCCGCCGCCAGTCCGGCGCTTTCAAAGCCTATGCCACTCAACAGAATGTTCGCCTCAACAATGCGCTCCAGTGCCGGAGTAACAATGTGGCTCTCACCGGCAATTTTTGCCGCCGCGCCATAGGTGAGCAATGTTTCATAACAGAGTCGGGCAATCCCGAATCCCGCCATGGTGCCATACCCGCCACACTCGTTGACCGAGTGCGTACGCTCACACGATCGAGCTTCGAACCATGTCGAGAGAGCGTCTCCCATCCCGGACACCAGAAAGCGTACAGGCGCCGCGGCAATGATGGCCGTATCAACAAGCACCACTGCGGGATTCATTTTCTGATAATAGACTGCTTCGAAAATCCCCTCCTTTGAGTAGACCACTGCACAGCCACTGCACGGTGCATCGCTTGAGGCAATCGTGGGAATGATAATCACCGGTATTCCCGCCCGATCTGCGACAATTTTCGCAGTATCAATAGTCTTTCCTCCGCCCATGCCAACGACGACATCTACACCCTTTTGCGTGACAATGGCCGATAACCGGGCCAACTCCTCCTCACAGCACTCACCCCGGAAGCGCTCAACGAGAAGAGCATCGAGGCTCCAGTCGAAACCACACAAGGGAAGCACCTTGTCGTAAACCGAGGGTGAGGCCACTATCAGCCCCTTTTTGCCCAATACACTCAATAATGCAGGCAACTCGCCGACAGCCCCGACGCCCTGAATATATTTTCCTGGAAAAACAGCTTTCCTGAACATGCGAACCTCCCTTTTTTCGAGCAATGAACTGTAATATAGTTGTGGTAGCTTTCTGAAACTGACGGCACAGGGTCACTCCTGCAACATCAAAAAAGTCATATCGTCAGGCACGGTCTGAATGGGTGAGAAGTACACCCGGGATTTGCCCCTGGTCATGTGATAGATACCGTTCAATAATCAATCGGCCCTCTTGTCGCCTTTACTGCTCCCCGCTTTACCTTGCTCTCAATACGCCTCTCTTTTGAGCTTTTGGTGGGGGAAGTAGGCTTGCGTTTTTTAACCGGCAGAGCAACATGCTGAAGCAACGCCTGCAGCCGCATCAGGGCATCCGTCCGGTTCTTCTCCTGTGATCGGTACCGTTGCGCCTTGATGATGATCACCCCATCTTTTGTCATGCGGTGATCCTTCAGAAGTAGCAACTTTTCACGGAAATCCTCAGGAAGCGACGATGCCTTGACGTCAAAACGCAGGTGAACAGCGGTTTCAACCTTGTTGACATTCTGGCCGCCCGCCCCCTGCGCACGCATGGTCTGCAGCTCAATTTCCTCATCAGGGATGGCAATGGTTTCGGTAATCTGCAACATGCTCAATCCTTATTTTCATATAGCAACGCAAGGGTATCACGCCAGTTATGAAAGAGTATACTCCTGATACCGGCTTCTGAAGCCGATGCACAGTTTTCCTCCTTGTCATCAATCAAAACAAATTCATCAGCCCCGCACCCTGAATTTTCGAGCACACGCTTAAATGCTTCGACACTGTTTTTCATCTTCCCCTGTTCAAAGGAGAGATAGTAGCGATCCGCATCCCGCAGTACAGGATAATTATTGAGCAGAAAGGTAAAATGGAGCGGGTCAGTATCACTCATGATCCAGATGGAATGGTGCTCTTTGAGCCGTTTGACCGCCCCAACAGCGCCCTCGAGCGGTTCAAAAATATCCTGCCAGCGCAGTTTCAGCTCGTGCAGCGGCATCGTTCTGGAATGAGGGTCGATGGCAATCACGTCAAGGTATTCGAACGGCGCGATAAAGCCGGTTTCAAGTTTAGCTTTCAGCTCGCCAGTACAATATTTCCGGTAGATCTCCTGCGCACCTGAAACCGAATCCAGTGCCACATCCCGACAGAAACGCATAAAATCCACCGACACCAAAACACTGCCTATGTCAAGAAGAATAATGCTCATGGATACGGATTCAGTTGCTGGTAGATGCCTCACTTGTTGCTCTGTTCAGGGAAATATATGCCATTGCAGCTTATTTCAGGCACACCGCATACGGCAATGTTAGCATGGAGAGCATGTTGACGGGCTTCTACCGGAAGAGTCAAACACTTCACCGCTGTTTCAGTTGCACAGGATGGATATTTGGGCAAGAGCAGTTACAACTGAATGAGTCGGTGCAAAAGAATATCTTCAACATTACGGCGACTATCAAGCACCGCCGTTATATAGACATTGCTGTCGGCTATCCGGTACAACACCCTCCACGGCGAAACAATCAGCTCCCGATAGACAAAAATGCCGCAGGAATGAAGCTCCGGAACAACCCTGCCCCGCTCGGGAAACGTATACAATTCCGCCGCTCTATCCTTGATTTTTTCCAGGACATGCAAGGCATTCTGCACAGTATCAACTGCAATAAAGGCTATAATCTCTCTGAGATCTCTTTCTGCAACATCAGTCCATAACACCCTGTAGCCTGCGCTCATGACAACGGCTCTCTCAAGAGGCGTTCAAGATCATTGAATACATCCTCTTGCTGGCGAATGTTCCCTTTGCGGATATCCTCTTCACCCTGAGCAAGCAGCTTCAGCAGGCCAAGCGCATTGCGCATCTCTTCATAGCTTTTCGGATCCTGAAGAACAGCTCTCGGCTCACCGTTCTGGGTAATAATAACCGGACGACGCGTATCGTTGATCTGATCAAGAAGATCCGCCGCTTTTACCTTAAGATAGGTGACCGGTTTGATGTCGGTAGTAATATGCATCTCTCCCCATATTTCATAGTTTCTGAAGATACAATATAGTACGATATTCGGTCTGGCGAAAGTCTGGTATCCTGAAAGTCGGATAAAGCGCACACTATCATGAGGTCACTCCCAGATATTCCAGGAACAGCCGATCTCTGGCTACGGATTCAGTAGACCAGCGGTAGTTGCCCATGACAGTTCGTACTTGAGTCGTCTCAATGCAATCGAACCAATCCAGAATCTGAGCGAGAGATCGTTGCTCAAGCCACTGGTCCAATTTTTTTTCGAGATTGACAAGCGCTTTGGTTTTTTCGCTTCCGTTCTTTCCAAGCTCTGCCCGCATTTCCTTGATTTTCTTGGTCAGGAAGCAATGATACCCCAGTGACACAAACTGTACGAATTGCCTTCCCCGCAGGTTGTCTGGATGCCATGTGCGCGGCCTTGCTCCATCAAGGCCTCCCTTCACCACGGCGAAGATCTCCTCTATTTTTTCACGCAATCGATAGTCTGCCAACGCTGTGAAGGTCTTCATGGCCTGATTGCTGACGAGCGCAAAATAGCCGAAGTATTTCGTCGCTTCGACAATGGCCTTGTCGTTGAAACCGACCCTCAATTGTCCACCACGCCCCTTTTTTGAGCAGATCAGATATCGCTCGATTTTTCGTTGCGCAGATTTCGTGAACTCCATCACCCCATCTTCTACTTGAGCTTTGAGTTCAAACAGCTCCTTGCGGAAGTCGAGCTGCTTCTTGGTGTCGCTGTTAGGGGAATAGAAGACATGGACATAAAGGCGGCGCACGAACCTCTCTTCTTCTCCGCTCAGCTTGCCGTTTCGCGACAGTTGGCGCACTCGACCGAACTCGTGCATTCTCATCGCCGTGGCGCCGCAAACCGACGGATCAAACTGGCAAGTGCTCGACATGCCCGCCAGCGTCTCCCGAAGCGCATCCACCGTCTCGCGAACCCAAGTGATATTGGGGTCAACCAGAGTAAGGAATTTCATGTTGCGCAAGGCGAATTTCATCATGTTCCCCTCACTGTAGTAGCCGTTATCGGTAACGATCAAGGGTTTCTCAAGGTTAAAGCACTTGAGTTGCTTCAGGGTGTTCTCAATGGATATGACGTCCGGAACATTGCCAGGCTGCTTGGCGAATGCTAACGGCTCGCGTTCCTTTACGGAATACAAGGTTAGAAGCTTGATGGTTTTCAGTCCGTCACCATCCTTATTGAACCCATGCCGTGCTTCCGACTGGTTCTCGGAGTAGGTCGATATCGTGGTCGAATCAAACGCCAGCACAGGTGCCTTGCCCAGGCGATCCGCCCGGAAGGAGAAGTAGCGCTGCACGCGGTCTTCGTCGCACCCGACACATTTGAACAAGTCACTGTAAACGTCTTCAGTGATAACTTCGCTGTAGGGAAGGGAGTGCATTACCTGCCAACCCTCAAGGCGTGGCAAGGTGTTTCCGCCGGAACCGATCCAGTAACGCGCAATAGAGAGAATCTTGGCAGCGTCGCCCTCGCTGAACGAAGAACGCACGTCATCGTCAATGCCGGAGGCTTTACCGACCCACTCCAGAAGATCCGTGAGGCCACTGTGCCTGCGTAGCGCACCAACCAAGCCCCCTTCATTTTTGCTTTTTTTCGGGCGTGTAGGGATTATCTCCTGTGTTCCCGACTTGATTTTCCCTTGGAGCTTCTGACTGACGGTATAGGTCTTTCTGGTTCGTTCATTATAGCCTGTAACCCGCTCATAGATGTAAATATCGCCATTCGGGCGCCTTTCACGCCGTTCGCCAACGTGAGTTTTTCCAGTTACTGGTTTAGACACGGGGTATTCTCCTTTTTAAAGTGCGTTTCCCATTATACATACGTACACGTTAAAAAGCAAGAAAAAAGCGCGGTTTTTCTAAAAAAAACACAACTTTTTTTGAAATAGTGCTCAGGTGGCGATGTTTTTCAGTTAATGTGTGCGCTTTATCCGACTTTCAGGGTTCACGACAGAGGTCTCAAAAATCGGGCCGCCCAAGGCGGTCTCTTCTATGGTTCATGCCAACCTGCTCGGTTGAGGTGTGCGGCGCTGCGTCCCTTACTGCCGCTCTCCTCAACCTTGTTTTTGGCTCCGCCTGGCTCAAAAGCAAAGTCAGAAAACTGCCAACTGACTACGGCTCACAGACAACACGGAAGCCAACATGATTAAGACTGTTTTCAGGTGGATAATAACCACGATTAGCCGACCGGCAACGCCCGGCATGTTGATCCCAGCAACCACCACGAATTACTCGCTGAAAAGTATCATCGGAACTACCATAGGGACCATACCAATTTTCGCACCACTCCCATACATTACCATGCATGTTGTACAACCCCCAATTATTTGGAGCAAAACTATTCACTGGAACAGTATTCTTACGAAACTCACCTTTCTTATTATGATCATAAGGGAAATGACCATTATAATTTGCCTGCGATGTAGTGAGATTGTAACCCGTATTAAACGGCGTTGACGTTCGACTTCCTGCTCGGCAAGCATACTCCCATTCTTCTTCCTTTGGCAATCTAAATGTTTTCCCTGTTTTATTCGAGAGCCATTTGCAATAACTTATTGCATCATTCCAGCTCACATAAATTACCGGATGATTATCCTCGTTTGCTGGTCGCCGACTGCCCAATACGCCACACTTCCAGTCACGCTTACTTCTCACTTGTTCAGCATCAGTAAGATATTCCGTGGCCTCAATAAATTTCCTGAACTCTGAAACCGTCACCTCATAACGGCTCATGTAAAAAGCACTCAGACGCACCAGATGCTGTGGTCCTTCATCATCATATGCCTCATCTTCGCTTCCCGGACTGCCCATAAAAAAAGTACCACCACGAATTGGCACAAAGTTGAGCTGTGCCATCTCAACAGCAACATTTGTATCCGCTGGCAGATTTTTTCCAGAAACCACTTTTTCAGTGCTGGATACTACCGATGGAACAACAGGCTCTACTGCAACAACGTTGAGCAGTGCTTTCTCGGCAGCAACATTCGTGGCCACTGGTGGATTGTTGCCAGGAACCACTTTTTCGGGGCTGGATACTTCCAGAGGAACAACAGAATTTCCTGTTTTATGGTTTATAAAATAAAAAAGACCGACAATAATCACTGCGAGAGCAACAACCGCCCACACCGCCTGCTGTCGTTGTATTTTGGGGAACAACCGCTCTGACGAATTGTTTTTCGTTTGAAATAGTGGCGCTTTGGGTACTGCTGTTGGTACAACGGTGCCTCGTTCTGCTGACTTTGGTGCTGGTGCAGGTTTGACAACATGCGGTGATGCTGAGGAAATTTTTGACTCTATCGCAGCAAGGAGTGACTGGAATGGTGGATAAGAACTATTGTTTTTCCAGCCTGAAATATCAGCAGCCTGAATACGCCTGAATCCTTTTGGTGCATCAACCGTATCAAGAAACAAAGGAACAAGAACCCCTCTTTGTTTGGCCTCATCAGCTTCCTCTTTGACCCAGTCAGAATTTACCGAAGAGTGCGACCAGACAGCAAGCACACAAGACGACTCTTCCAGCGCTTTTCCAATAAAGCTCTCCCATGTTTCACCCGGCGGAATTTCCAAATCCCAGAAAACACTCCAATTCCGGTGTTCAAGCTCTTTGACAATTGGCCTGACGCGCTCTTGATCTTCACGAGCATAGCTGACAAAAATATCGGTCATGAATCCGTTTCAGGTTTTCTTCTGCAGCAAATTGTCCTAAGGTCATAAAGAATATAACCTTTTACCCTTATTTTTCAGGCAGCATCACCCAAATTCCCGCAACTACCGCATCAAATCCTTCCGCGCCATCCCGTACATGTGGACATAGAGCAAATTGAATTTAATGCACTCCGTTGATACTCCGGTTGTTCATCCTGTAAATCAGCATCGCAGAAATAAATCTGAACACAATTCGCCATGTTTCGGAATAGTAAATTTCTGCTAAAATCTGACACTGGAGCATGACTGAGAAGGCAAACAAAGCAATGACCCCGTTTGAGCTATGCCCGGTATGCGGTGGAGACGTGATTGAAAAAGAGGTTGAAAAATTGATTCTCGGGGGTAATAATACCGCTGTTGTACACGTAAACGCTGAAGTCTGCACCCATTGTGGTGAACGATTATACTCGAAAAAGACGATCACGTTGTTTGAGCATATCCGGTCACGTCTTACAACTGGTGATGTTGCAGGCTTCCTTCCCATGGGGCAAACCTATAAAGTTGCCGGTTAAACACGGATAACCTGACGCTGTTGAGCAACGTTGAACTACAAATAAGATGCAGGGAGATATTGTGCGATACGCACTTTGCTCTATCCGGCGTGCTCAACCCTAAAGGCAATTCATGCGGCTACAGTCACAGTCGATAATGCGTAGACTTTTTTCGCATATTTACTGGCAGTAGCAACATCACCCGTTTTCAATGTTTCTCTCACACGGTCGAGTTTTAACGCATCATCAAGGCTGATATAAGATGCCCACCCATCTTCAGAATCGATGATCTCAATTTCAACATCTGCCGCATAGTTACCTTCGTGAATAAACTTTGTATGTTTTCGGGTATTCATCTTTTCCTCCTGGTGAAATTATCATCCCACTTATCGGGATCTGGACGATAAGCGGTTATAAGAACGGCTGGAGATACTTTTCCTCGGGCGATTCCCCAAACCACATGGACAGGTTGCCGATTTTGATCCTCTTGCAGCACAAGAACGCAGGATTTGATTTGAGTATCCCCAAAATGAAATTGGTATCAAGAAGATAGTTATTGCCATTCATCCCGTAGTCGTTTCTGGATTTCTAACGGATCACCGAAAAACGTGGCGGAAGTCTCCAGACCACCAACTATATCGATCAGCATCTCTTTACCTGATGCACGTTCATCTGCCATTTTTTTTTGCAGGAACTCGGCAAAATCAAGTATCTCAGCCACTACCGGTTCAGGAAGCTCTTTTGCTGCATGATAAAGTTTCTCCGCTGTAGTCATCTGGATTCCCTGTTGCTGAACATGATGATCTTCTGTTTTTTTTGACAGCACTTCACGTATGATAATCATAATGTGTAGAGATACGTAAAAAATGGGGGTGGGAATAATATAATGGATGGACCGACGCGTGGGGGCGCGGGAACCGCGCCCCTACGCGGGTTCATGACCGGGATATCATTCGTATAAACCGACGTTAATCCAATTCGTGCAATTGGCGGGTTAAATCTTTGCGGGCTATGCCGTACATGTGCACATATAACAAATTGAACATGAGCACGGCGGAGCGGAGGCGGGGGGCTCGGGCGGCTCGCTTTAGGGCGTTCTGGACGGTAAAGACCCGTTTGGTGAGGGCGGTGTAGCTTGGGATGAACTCTTGCAGTGGTATGCGCAGGGGTTTGTAGAGCATCTCCTGGCCCCATGAGAATTTGAAGGCGTCGTGATCGTGCGGGGAGTGGAGCAGGCGGCCTTCGAGTGCAAGTCGGTCGAAGACACCGGTGCCGGGAATGGGGCGCAGGAGGTTGATGCCGGGTACGTCGATGCCGGTCTCTTCGATGAAGGCTTCAAGTTTTGCGGGGAGTTCAAGGCTGTCTTCGTCGAGGCCGTAAATGAAACTGCCGTAGACGCAGATACCGGCTTTTCGTATGTTTTTGATGCACTCCACCTGACGGTTGGAGGGGTTATGGAACTTTTTGTGGGCGTGATTGCTGCCGTCATCGAGGCTTTCGATGCCGACCAAGAGAGCGCCGCAGCCTGAGCGGGCGAAGGCGTCAAGCAGTCGAGGCTTTTCACCGAGGGCTGTGGTGGCCTGGCCTACCCAACTGATCCTGAAAGGTTCGAGTTCGCGGAAGAGTTGTTCAGCGTACGTTTCGTCGGCGTTAATGGTGTCGTCGAGGAAGAAGAAGATCCGCTTGTCCTCTTTAAGGAACGTTTCAACCTCCCTGAGGACGGCTGGAATGCTCCGGTGACGCAGTCGGTGGCCGTTCATGACGTGGACGTTGCAGAAGTCGCAACTGTAGGGGCAGCCCCGGGTGGTCTGCACGACGTTGGTGGTGAAGTAGCTCTTGATGTCGAGCGCACTTTTACTGACGGTGCGCTCAATGGAGAGGTCGGGAAAGCTCTCAACCCGGTACTCTGCTTTCAGGCTGCCGCGAAGCAGATCCTCCTGCACCTCGCGCCAGATGTCGTCGGCCTCCCCTATCACCAAAGCATCGGCATGGTCGCGGCACTGCTCGGGGAAGATGGTGACGTAAGGGCCGCCAAGCACTACCTTGATTCCTCGGGAGCGGAGCGCATGGGCAAGCTCAAAGGCAGGCTTGACCGCTCCGGTCTGGACGCTGATACCTGCCATATCCCAGTGCTGGTCGAGGGGGAGCTTTTCGAAGCGGAGGTCGCAGATGGTCTGGCTCACTCCCGGCACAACCTGTGAACTGAGAATCATCAGGGCGAGGGGAGGAATGGCAAATTGCGCCCGCCGGATGATGTTGCTCAGGGCAGAGTCTTTCAGTGAGGTGAAAATGCTTCGTTTGGCTGAGGCGCTGTCGAGTGAAGCCGCTCCGTCAACGCCGCTGTCGGCCTGAATAAAGATGAGCAGAACCCTCTTCTCCCCTGCAACCGCCATCAATAGCCACCCCCGTTGCGTGCCAGCTCCTGCAGCTTTTTTAGCTCCAGCAGGGCATCGAGAGGAGTTAAGCGGTCGAGGTCAAGAGCCTCTACCGCGTTGCGAAGCTGGTTGTCGGACTCTTCAAAAAGGCTGATCTGCATACTTTTTATTTTTGGTGGCCGGTTTTGGGGAATTTGAATGTCGCGCTTCTCCATCCCCGCAAGAATCTCTTTGGCCCGCGAAATCACCTCCGCAGGCATTCCGGCCATTTTGGCCACTTCAATGCCATAGCTGTTGTCGGTGGAGCCGCGAATAATCTTGCGCAGAAAGATGACGCTATCGGCGGTTTCGACGACGGTTGCGTTGTAGTTTACCACCCCGGGCAGACGACTTTCCAGTTCGGCAAGTTCGTGATAGTGGGTTGCAAAAAGGGTTCTTGCCCCGATTGAACGGCAGATATATTCGCTCATCGACCAGGCAATCGACATCCCATCAAAGGTGCTGGTTCCCCGGCCAATTTCATCGAGCAGCAGCAGGCTTTTTGATGTGGCGTTGTTAAGAATGCTTGCCGCTTCGTTCATTTCGACCAGAAAGGTGCTTTCGCCGGAAGCGAGGTTGTCGGAGGCGCCGACCCGTGTAAAGATTCGGTCAACAAGCCCGATTTCCGCCCGTTCAGCCGGAACGAAGCTGCCTGCCTGTGCGAGCAGAACAATCAGGCCGGTCTGACGCAGAAAGGAGCTTTTTCCGGCCATGTTGGGGCCGGTTATGATGAGCATCTGCTGTTTTTCATCGAAGTGGCAGTCATTGGGCACATAGGGATCCTCGGCGCTCATCATCCTTTCGAGTACCGGGTGACGGCCACCAACGATAGCAAGCTTTTCGTGCGTCATGATCTCCGGTTTGCAGTAGCCATATTCAGAGGCGCAGAGAGCAAAGGAGCAGAGAGAGTCGATTTCGGCAATCAGTGCGGCATTTTCCTGTATCGCGGAGGCGTTCTCGGCAATAAGCAGGCAGAGGTCGTGAAAGAGCTGCGCTTCGAGTAGAAAGCTTTTCTCTTCGGAGTTGAGAATCTTCTCTTCATACTCTTTCAGGGCTGGAATGGTATAGCGCTCGGCATTGACAAGGGTCTGTTTTTTTTCATAATAGGCCGGTACCTTGTCGATGTTGGCTCGGCTGATTTCGATATAGTAACCGAAGACCTTGTTGAAACTGACCTTGAGCGATGAGATGGTGGTGGCTGCCCTCTCCTCCTGCTGAATCTGTAGAAGACGATCTTTAGCGGTCGAGGCAATGGTGCGGAGTTCATCAAGTTCTGCGTGATATCCGGTGCGGATGTAGCCGCCATCACGCATGGATGCGCCCGATTCAGGGTCAATTGCCTGTTCAATAGATGCCGCAAGTTCCGGGAGCGGTTTCAGATTGGACGCGAGAGCGATGAGCCGGGCCGAGCCTGCCTCACGAAGCAGTTCCTGAAGAATCGGAATAGCCGAGAGTGATAAACCAAGCTGACGAACCTCTCTTGGGATGGTACGGAACGTGGCAATACGGGCAAGGCAGCGCTCCAGATCATTGATGGCGGATAATTGTTCGGAAAGAGCCTCCCGCATTTCGCGGCATTCGGAGAGTTCTCCCACAGCATCAAGCCGCATCCGGATCTCATCAACCCGCTTCAGCGGTCTCTGCAGCCAGCGACGCAGAAGCCTTGCCCCCATCGGGTTGCGGGTGCGGTCGATCACCTGAAGCAGACTTCCATTCTGTGTGCCATCCTGCATGGATGAGATAATTTCAAGATTTCTCTTGGTCTGCAGGTCGAGGGTCATATACTCGGCGCTGTGCAACTCCCCTATCCGGGTAATGTAGTGCAGACGATTCTGGCGGGTCTCTTCGATATACTGGAGAATAACAGCAGCCGCTACCCTGCCCGCCCGGTTGCCGTCAATGCCAAAGCCTTTCAGGGAGTGGGTTTTGAACTGCCGTGAAAGAACCTCCTGCGCCTGATCTTCGCTGAACATCCATGAATCAAGTTCTGTAACAAGCGTCTCCGACGAAAGTGCCTTTTTCAGGAGTTCCGACCGCTCCTTCTCGGCAGAGGAGACAAGAACTTCCGAGGGGTGAAGTGAAAGAACAAAATCCTTGAGCTCTTCGATATGAAGCGAAGCAATTTTGAATTCAGCCGTGGTAACATCAATAAAGGCGACACCGGCAAGAAGCGTCCTCCCCTCCTTGAGAAAGGCAACAGCGCAAAGATAGTTGTTATGGCAGTCGTCAAGCACCTTGTCGCTGTAGGTAATGCCAGGAGTGATGATATCGGTGATTTCCCGGCGAACAATCCCCTTCGCATCCGCAGGATCTTCAACCTGGTCGCAAACCGCAACCTTGAACCCTTTTTTGACCAGTTTGGCTATATATCCTTCACTTGCATGATGCGGGAAGCCTGCCATGGGGATTTCCGCTGTGCGTTTGGTCAGCACAATATTCAGCGCGGCTGAAACCGTGACTGCATCGTCAAAAAAGGTTTCATAAAAATCACCCACCCTGAAAAGCAGTAAAAAATCAGGATATCGCTCCTTAACCTCAAGATACTGCCGCATCATGGGAGAATGCTCTTTCTGTATGGTACCCTCGGCTTTGCTCATGGTGCTGATAATGCGATGATGAAACCCCTCAGAGATCGGAAATCCGGCCTGTTTTTTCAAAAAGAAGCTACTGCAGCACAACTTAATAAACAAGAGCCGGAATCGCTCCCTGCAACTTGACAAGGGCTTCAGGAAACAGTATGTTCAAGGAAGAGTATAGGGATAATATTTCGACTGGTGAACGATGGTTTTTCACACGATACTGCGGTTTCTGCACATCATCTTTTTTGCATCCTGGTTTGGTACCATTCTGGCGTCACTCTTCCTCCTGAAAGCGCTTGAAGAGAAACTGACCAGCAGTGAGGGTAACCATGAAGAGTATGCCTCCCTGCTCCGGCGCTTTCTCAAACTGGAGACAAAAGTTGCCGATGTTGCCGTCATCGGGGTCATCCTCACGGGTATCACACTTGCGGCACTTTACCACGGATGGACAATCTGGATTTTTGTAAAATCCCTTCTGATCGTGCTTCAGATTGCCCTGACCATCGGTTATATCATGCACTCAGTCCGCAACATCTCCTATCCCTGTTCCAGGCAGGAGTTTGGAAACTGGTACCGTCTTTTTGGGATCTCTCTCATCATGTTTACGCTGGTACTCATGGTCACTTTTTTTCTTCTCTGAATCAAGGAGAACGATATCCATTCAGTAATTTGATTTTCAGGGAATTAATACTATATTTGAGACCTTTATCACTAAAATATTTGTGTAATGCAGGCGCTGATCAAGATTTCCGACAAACAATATCTGGTAAAACAGGGGGATACGCTTTTCGTTCCCAGACAAAAGAGTGCCGTTGGCGAAACCATGGCAATCAAAACCATGGCACAAATTGACGGAGAAAATACCGTTCTGAACCCTGCAGGGAGCATTCAGGCAAGAATTCTTGGTCATGTCAAGGATGAGAAGGTAATCGTTTTCAAGAAAAAACGCAGAAAACGCTACCAGTCAAGAAACGGACACCGTCAGCAGATGACCCAGATCGAAGTTCTTTCGCTGTAAAAAGAAAATTCAGGATTTTTAACGTTAATTTTTTGCTATGGCTCATAAAAAAGGTGGCGGATCGACAAAAAACGGTCGCGACAGTAATCCGAAATATCTCGGAGTAAAGGCTGCTGGTGGCTCAACCGTGGCCGCAGGCACAATCATTCTTCGCCAGAGAGGCACTGTTATCAAGCCGGGCATGAATGCTGGTCTTGGACGTGATCATACCATTTTTGCTTTGATTGATGGCGTGGTTACCTTCCGCAACGGACGGAACAACAAAAAGCAGGTCAATATCCTCCCCTGCTGAGTTGGGCTTGCGAATAAATAAGGTTACATCGAAAAAAGCCGTCTTTTTCAAGAACGGCTTTTTTTATTTTCGATAGGCGCTTCTGCACATGTCACAAACTAAACTAATCTAACTAATCTATTCATATGAAAATAACAGTTATCGGAGCGGGAAATGTAGGTGCTACTGCCGCCCTTCGCATTGCTGAAAAACAGCTCGCAAAAGAGGTTGTGCTGATTGATATCGTTGAAGGCATCCCTCAGGGAAAAGCTCTCGACATGTACGAGTCCGGAGCTGTCGCTCTTTTCGATACCACTGTCCTTGGATCCAACGATTATAAAGATTCTGCAGATTCTGATATTGTGCTCATTACTGCCGGTCTGGCAAGAAAACCCGGCATGTCAAGAGAGGATCTTCTGAAGATAAACGCCACAATCATCAGGGATGTTACCACAGAGGTGATGAAATATTCAGCCAACCCGATCATCATCATGGTCTCGAACCCGCTGGATGTGATGACCTTTGTTGCATGGAAGGCAAGCGGTCTTCCAAAAGAGAGAGTAATCGGTATGGCAGGTGTTCTTGATACTGCGCGTTACAAAAATTTTATAGCCGAAGCATTGGATGTTTCCATGCAGGATATCAGCGCAATGGTACTTGGCGGTCACGGAGATTCAATGGTGCCGATCGTAAATTATACCAATGTTGCCGGTATACCGTTAACAGAACTGCTTCCGCAGGATAAGATCGATGCACTGGTAGAACGCACAAGAAATGGCGGCATTGAAATTGTCAACTATCTGAAAACCGGCTCTGCGTTCTATGCACCGGCAGCATCTGCAGTAGAAATGATTGAGGGAATCACCAAGGATCGTAAACGTATTATCCCTTGCACAACCCTTCTTGAAGGTCAGTACGGTATTGAGAGTGTTTTCTGCGGTGTTCCTGTCAAACTCGGAAAAAATGGTGTTGAGCAGATTCTTGAAATCAACCTCACCGCCTCCGAGCTGGAAGCACTCCGGAAATCCGCCGCTCTTGTTGAAGAAAACTGCAAAAACCTCGCAACTCTTCTTGGATGAACACTGAGTTCTGAATGAACTGGTGTACATTGAAAAAAGCGGATGAAAATCCGCTTTTTTCAATATTGGGCAAGCAACAAAACAGTAGGGTGACAGACCAGTTACTCAGCACATGCCGGCTCTTCGTGAGTAATGCAATGAATGGCGCCGAGGCCCCATACAAGATCGGAACAATCGATACCAACAACCCGCCGGTCAGGGAAAAATTCCTGCAGGATATCTATGGCTTTCTGATCCTGCGGACATCTATAGGTCGGAACAAGCACCACCGTATTGGCTATATAGAAATTGGCATAGCTTGCCGGCAGACGAAACCCTTCAAAAGAGAGTGGGAATGGCATCGGTAGTTTAACCACGGTGAGCGGATGACCACCAAGGTCGGTAAAGCTCTTCAGTCTCGTGTAGTTCTCCTGCAACGCTTCATAATTCACATCCGATGGATCATCCTCAACAGCAATCACCACGGTTGTCTCATTGACAAAACGGGCCATATCGTCAACATGACCGTCGGTGTCATCACCAACAATACCATCACCAAGCCAGAGAACTTTTTCAACGCCAAGATAGTGATGGAGTTCCTGCTCAATCTGCTCGCGACTCATTGCAGGATTGCGGTTTGGATTCAGAAGGCAGGCTTCACTGGTCAGCAGCAGCCCCCTTCCGTTGACATCAATTGAGCCACCCTCAAGAACCATCGCAGGTGAAACAAGCGGCAAGTGCTGCAGGGAAGCAATTTTTTCCGGAACCGCATTATCGGCCTCATAGGATGTATATTTTTCACCCCAGGCATTATACTCCCAGTTCAAAATAATTTTTTCACTTCTGCCCTCTCTCTGACGGAAAACAAAGTTCGGCCCATGATCCCTGCACCAGGCATCATTGGTCGGTATCTGGTAAAAAAAAAGGCGATTCATCTGCAGTTGGGGATGGTCTGCATTACGAAACAAGGCGAGCACCTGCAGCTCCATCGCTTCATCAAGAACGTTAATATGCACCTCCTCGGAAGAGCTCAGCCAGGATACAATTTCTACAAAGACGGCAGGAATAGGCTCAAACTTGCCTGGCCAGGTCTCAAGCCTGTGAGGCCAGGAGAGCCAGGTCGCCTTATGAAAAGCCCACTCAGGGGGCATGAAATAACTCAACTCAGTCATAAAAAAAATCGGTCAGTTCAGGAATTTGCATCACGATCGGCAGCATACTCTCTGATACGCATGATACGCTGTAGTACCGGGGGATGGGAGTAATTGAGAAAAACGTAGAACGGGTGTGGTGTCAAATTTGAAAGATTGTTGCGTGACAACTTTTTAAGAGCATCGGCCAGGGCCGTTCCCCGCTCAAAGGTCGATACCGCATAGGCGTCAGCCTCGTACTCATGTTTTCGTGAAAGAAGCTGGAGAAGAAGAGAAAGTATCCACTCCACGGGAGTATAGAGCAGCGAAAAAAAGATCAGGCTGCCATAGACAGAGAGATCCTTCATGAAAAATGCATCAAAAAGGGAGCGGTTATTCATAACAAGAGAGAGAAGAAAAAACAGCGCACCAAGATTGCAAAAACTTAGCACCAGATTGACGATGATATGCTTTTTCTTGAAATGGCCAATTTCGTGAGCAAGAACTGCGACCAGTTCATGAACAGGATGAGCCTCAATCAAGGTATCGAAAAGGGCAATTCTTTTGCGTTTGCCGAAGCCGGTAAAAAAGGCATTTGCCTTTGCCGAGCGCTTTGATCCATCAAGAACAAAAATACCGGAAAGCGGAAACTCTACTTTAGCCGCATACTGCATGATCGCACTCTTAAGGTCGCCCTCTTCAAGAGGAACAAACTTATTGAACAAGGGCATAATCCATGTCGGGGCAATATACTGGAGCAAGAGAGAGACCATCGTAATCCCGCCCCAGGCCAGGAGCCAGGCCATCGAACCTGCTGTCTCAAAAAACCAGAGAACTGCAGCAAGCAAAGGGATGCCAAGAAGCAGTGAGAGGAGAATGGTTTTCAACAAATCAGCCACAAACACCGCTGGTGTCGTTTTATTGAAACCAAATTTCGCCTCAATAACAAAGGTTTTGTAAAGACTGAAGGGAAGATCAATCACTGTCTGCATCAGCAGCAAGGCTCCGATATAGAGCACACCGCAAACGATTGGACTATAACCGTATCCTCTCAGGAACTGGTCGAGGAGATTAAAGCCGCCCGCAAACCAGAAAAGCAGAAGAAAAGAGAGATCAACCGCCGCAGCAAATAACGAAAAACGGGTTGAAACGCTCAGATAATCCCGTGATTTCCGGTAAGCCTCCTCATCAAACAGTTCGATGAACTCATCAGGCACTCCGGCTTCAGAGGCCTTGAGATTCAACAGTTCCGAAACCAGTTTAACAAAAAAAGTAAGAAGCAGCGTAAAAAAAACGACCGCACCAAATAGATTCATAAGAGCAGAGTATATTAAAAGGGTATATCAAAAAGGTCTTTTTGCACCCTTTACTCGTCAAGATAGCGTTTCTGCAGTTCAGAGTACGTTTCAATCCGGCGATCACGCAAAAAAGGCCAATGGGATCGGTAAAACCCTATACGACTCCGGTCACAATTGGCAAGAAGAATCGTTTCATCCTGATGAGCAGCCTCCTCAACAATCTGACCAAAAGGATCGCAGACAAAACTGTTGCCCCAGAACTCCAGCTCATCTTCAATCCCCACCCTGTTGGCCGCTGCAACGAAAACACCGTTGGCAATGGCGTGGCTTCTTTGTATGGTCATCCATGCCTCCCGCTGTGAGCGTCGCACATCGGCTGAGATCTCATCGGTTGCCCATCCGATTGCCGTTGGATAGAAGAGGATTTCTGCTCCCTTGAGCGCAGTCAACCGTGCTGCTTCAGGATACCATTGATCCCAGCAAATCAGCACGCCAATCGTGGCATAACGGGTTTTAAAAACCTTATAGCCAAGATCTCCCGGCGTGAAATAAAACTTTTCGTAAAATCCAGGGTCGTCAGGAATATGCATTTTACGGTATTTACCGAGATAGCTTCCGTCAGCATCAAGAACAACTGCCGTGTTGTGATAAAGACCTCTTGCCCTTATTTCAAAAAAGGAGGCAATAATAACCACCTCCAGTTCTCGGGCGAGCTCCTGCATCAGCAGTGTTGAGGTACCGGGTACTGGCTCTGCGTAATCAAACGATGTATAATTTTCTGTCTGACAAAAATAGCGGGTCATGAAAAGCTCCTGCAGGCAGATAATCCGGGCACCCCGGGCTGCAGCTTCCCGTATTTTATTGCATGCTTTTGCAAGATTTTCAGTCGGATCGCTGGTGCAGGAGGCTTGAACGAGTGCTATCGGAACCATTTCAGAATACATTACTGAGGCATGTGATTATTGAAATAAGGGAACAAGAAGACCTGCCGCAAACAGCAGCCCGTGAAGGGTCATCAACTTTCCCGTACCGGCCAGAACCTGATTCAACTCTTTGCCCTCGCTCGCATAGAGCCTCCTGATCATCATGAAGGCAAGTGGAGCTGAGAATAGCGAAAGCAGAACCCAGGGCGAATAGTGGTTCAGCCAGAGCAGTGCAGGAACAAGATAGGCAAGAACCGTCAAGGCGATATAAAGCCTGCGCGCCCAATCACCGCCAATACGCGCCGGAAGGGTCATTTTCCCAACCTTGCGGTCAGTAACAATATCGCGGATATTATTTACAAGAAGAATATTGACCGAAAACGCCCCTGGAGCTACCGCTGCGAGAAGGATCGGCAAGGTAAGAGTTTGAGCTTGAACATAGTAGGTACCTCCGACAGCAACCAGCCCGAAAAAGAGAAAAACAAAAAAGTCACCGAGGCCGGAATAGGCTATCGGATAGGGGCCTCCTGTATAACCCCAGGCAAAAAGAAGTGAGAGCAGACCAATGACGAGAATCGGCCAACCTGCAATGGAGACGAGATAGAGGCCAAGGAGAAAAACAGCCCCAGCCAGTGAAGCTGATACCGTAATCATCTTTTTTTCGCTGATGATACCAGCGGCAACCGTTCTTGTCGGACCAAGCCGTTCGGCGGTATCAGCTCCCTTGCGAAAATCATAGATCTCATTGATAAAATTGGTAGCTACCTGGATGCCAAGCGCACAAATCAGGGCAACAAGAGCCGGAAAAGGGCGAAACTGACCATCAGCGGCAGCAAGGGCGGAACCAAGAACCACCGGCATCGCACCCGCAGGAAGGGTTTTTGGACGAATCGCAAGCATCCACGCCTGTAGTGATGTTGGCTGTGCCCTCTTAACCGTTGTCTGGTGCATTCCTCTTTTCCTTTGCCCCTTTCAAACTACTGAACATATGACGTATCTTCTCACCTGGCTTGATATAGGTTAAACTGTTGCGTACAGCCATTGCCGCATCACTTAACCCTGTCTGAATAATTTTAAGCTTGCCCGGATAATAGGCAATATCACCGGCAGCATAGAGCCCGTCAACCGACGTTTTCATATGACTGTCGACAACAAGCGCATTATCGGCCAGTTCGAGGTCCCACCCCGCAAGAGGGCCGAGATCCGACTTGAAGCCAATCAGCAAAAGCAAACGGTCGGCTTCTATACGGCGGCTCTTCCCACTTTTTGAGCGAAGGTGAACTGCCGTCAGCACCTCCCCCTCTCGATCAACTGAACGTACCTCAGTATTCAAAAACACATTGACCCGGCCACTCTCTTTGGCTTCGAGCACCTCTCTTGCCGTCTTGCCATGACCCTGAAACTCATGCATTCGATGAACCAGAGTCACCTCGGCTGCAGCATTCAGAAGACCAACTGTCCAGTCAAGAGCAGAATCCCCTCCACCAACAATAACTACCCGCTGACCGACAAAATCACTGATATTCTTGACTGCATAAAAGACACTCCGACCTTCAAGATCATCAATATTGTTCAACTGGGGCAGCTTGCGGGGTGAGAAGGCACCCAGGCCAGCAGCAATCAAGAGCGCTCTCGAAAGAAAAACCTTGCCAGAACTGACGGTAACCTCGAATGAACCGTCGTCAAGCTTGCGATACCGGGTTACCGTTTCTCCAAGAATTACTTCCGGATTGTACCGTTCAGTTTGCTTCCATAAACTCTCCACAAGCCCGGCCGCTGGCACTTCAGGAAAACCGGCGACATCATAGATATGTTTTTCAGGATAAAGCGCTGCAAGCTGCCCGCCAAGCTGAGGCATACTTTCAATAATACGGCAGCTAATATTGTTCATGCCACACTGGAATGCTGCAAATATTCCAGTAGGACCACCGCCGACAATGGTGAGATCACGAATCTCCTCCCCACCGTCAAAATAGAGCTTGTTCAGGGTCATTGGATAAAGGGGTACCAGATTACTGTATATTTTCCTGATCAGGAGCTTTTTCTGTGCCCGAATTTTTCAGATAGATTATACCCTCAGGATCGACCATACCATACAGGATCGTAATCAAATGATCCTGCTCGTCCAGTTCATGGATCTCCACATGCATGGCCTCCCTCTTTTTTACTCGATTACCTTCATTATCAATAAAGTAAAAGAGAGCCCGGGTTCCACCATTTGGAGTAACTCCTTCAAACAGGTAGGTACCATCTTCAAGCTCATCAAGTGCGCAACCCGAAGCTGAGGAATCTATAGGACAGGATGCACACTGAGAGTAAAAGCCCGCCTCTGATTCAGCATATTCACAAACAGGAAATTTCATAATCCCACCATCATGTTTTTTTTTCAGATATAACGACCGTCAATATAACACATTTCCAATTCATCCACACTCCCGTAAAATATAATGCGAACAATGAGTATACCTGTTAATCGAGTACCTTTGTGGTGGTAAAAACGCTCTTTTTCCGTAAAACAGAGTCTATAACTCCATTCACTGTGGTTGCAAAACGCTGTACTGTTTTTCAGACTGACAATATTTGCTGCATCAAATACATTCTGGAGCACGGATAGTACACCTGCTTTCGATCGTCATGATTGAACACGACGAAATTTATTGATTATATTGTTTGGTAGATTTCAGATGTTAAAGGAGCACCGTTGATAACGCGAATGTGGCCGGGGAGCTGAGAAGATCAAGAAAATGTCTCTGCACATACAAGAAACATAAACCCCAAAGAGCCTGTTTAGAGCAGAATCAGCCGCTGATGATTGTGGAATGTTTTTGCGCTTGAATACTTGACCCGGAAGCACACCATTTTTACAAAAAAATCCCTTGACGGCTAAAACAGAAGAAACGTAACCATGAAAGACCTCTCTGAAATTGCGATCCTCTTTGTGGATGATGAGCAAGATACACTTGGTTCGTTAAGCCGTTTTTTGCGTAAAGAGCCGTACATAAAACACTTTACAACAAGTGGAAAAGAGGCTCTTCAACTGCTCGAAACTCATGACATTCAAATTCTGTTAACTGATTTGCGCATGCCGGAAATGTCTGGCATGGAACTCATCAATCGGATAAAAATAAGCCATCCGGACATAGTTCGTGTTATTCTGAGCGGCATCCATGATATCGATCAGATTATTGAGTCCATCAATACTGGTGAAGTCTTCCGTTTTATTCCGAAGCCTATTGAGCCACAGGGATTTAAAAAAATCATAACCGATGCGATTGATTATTATCAACTGAAAACTGAGCGGGAGATGCTGTTCGATCAGCTTGAGACGAAAAACAAGGAGTTGTCGAAAGCCAATGATGCGCGTTGCGTCATGTCGGCAGAATTACGACAGAGTGAGGCACAATTCCGGACAATGAACGACTCCGCATTTGACCCCATCTTTCTCCTCAATGAACAAGGATTTATCGTTTATGTCAATCTTGCCGCTGAGACTATTTTCGGAATAACCGAGCGAGCATTCCATCTGAAAAAATTTACAGACATTATCTCGCCACAACCCGACTCCTGCTCCCTTTATAATGCCTGTAAAAAACCCTTCCAGAATCTTGCATCGCTCAGAAATGGTAATGTGCGACAAATAGAAGGCATCAAAAAAGATGGTGGTACCATTCCTCTTGAGGTCACAACAGGAACCGTCATGCTTGACTCCGTTCACCATACCGTCATTATCGCACGAGATATCTCTTCCCGAATTGAGGAAGAGAAAAGCCGGGTACGTTATGAGCACATGCAGCAAGAACTTGAGGCACAAATTGAACAGAAACTGCTGCAAAGTACCATCCCCAATTCTCTTGATGGAGCTTTGATGGGTCAGTTTACGGTCTCTTCAGGTCATCTTAACGGCGACTTTGCAGAGTTTATTCTTTATGACAACAAACATGCTGATATCATCATTGGCGATGTCATGGGACATGGCATCCTTTCGGCTCTGGTCGGTGCGGGATTAAAAACGCTTTTTCTGAAAACAGTTGCTCAACAAAAACATCAGCGCCATAAACTTCCTGAATTGCAGGACATTGTTACTAACGTGCATAAACAGTGTATTCTTGAGCTTCTTGAGATCGGCATTTATGCAACGCTGCTCTTTATACGCCTTGATCTGGAAAATATGGAGTTTTCCATGATTGACTGCGGTCACACACCCTCCATTCATTTTCATGCTGATGAGGGCGTCTGCACACTGCTCAAGGGAGAAAACCTGCCAGTCGGCATGATTGAAAAGCAAGAGTACCAGACAATTACTTTCCCGCTCGAGCAAGACGACATTCTTGTGATGTACTCCGATGGCATTACAGAGAGCCTCTTGCCAGACAATACGTTATTCGGCACCGAAAGACTGAGCGATCTGATTGCACAGTATCACAAACTGCAGCCTGAGGCATTGGTCGAAAAAATCAGTAACCATGTTTTTGAGCTTACCGGCAGACGAACCTTCGATGATGATGCAACCTGCATTGTTATCCGCATCGGATCCCTTAAATCCTCGATGAAATTTGCTCCTGATGAGCGCAAGATTGAAAGCGGGACACTTGTCGGTTGAAAAAGGGGTTACAATCAACAGGAAAAAGAGCCTTCTCATTCAGTTAACTCATAAGAATAATGTGCTCTACCATACTCGTCATTAGCGATAGACAACGAAGGGAGCCCTGCTGGAAAGAAAGCAAAGAGCAACGTCAGGTCAAATTGCTTTTCGCAGGTTCCGTAGCAGATGCGCAAGAGTGGATTGCTGGAGAGAGTGTTGATCTGACACTTATTGCCCTGAAGGGCCCGGATGATGAAACATTTGCACTTGTCCGCCAATCACTTGAAAAAAATCAAGAGACAAGAGTCATGTTTTTCTCTAATGATAAGGAGTTAGACGACACACTGAGCGCTCTTGCAAAATTCCCGCCAGGAGAACTCAAAAAACTCTTTTCAACCAGGGCGATTGCTGGCGCGACAAAGACAGCGCCGTTTACACACCCGGAGAGAATCGGAACAGCCTCATCACATGAAAGCACAAGCTTCAACGAGCATGAACTTATTGGTAATACGACCGAAATAGAGCGACTCAAGGCCCTTGTGCGTAAAATAGCACCCGTCGGTAACGCCATCATGCTTCAGGGAGAGACAGGAGCTGGTAAAAAGGTGCTGGCCCGTACCATACACAACCACAGTTCAAGAAAAAACGAGGTTTTCATCCCTGTAGATTGTTCTGCAATCAATAAAAGCAATGTTGAGGAGAAATTATTTGGTTGCAACGCAAAGGCGTCTGCCGGAGCTGCTCACCGTACTCTCGGTCTTGTCCGATCGGCTGATCAAGGAACCCTTTTTCTTGACAGAATTACAGAACTGCCGATAAGCGTACAAACAAAAATAGTACGCACCATAAAGGAACGTACCGTTAAACCGGTCGGTTCGTCCACAATCTATCCCGTCGATATCAGAATCATTGCCTCTTCCAACCGCAATCTTGTTGAAAGTGTTAAAAACGGAACCTTCTGCCCGGACCTCTATGAGCACCTGAATACCATTACACTCTATGCTCCCCCATTACGCGAGCGTTGTGCCGATATTCCTCTCCTGTGCACGCACTTTATCAACAAGCTTTTCTATGACGGCTATCCCAAAAAACAACTTTCCGACAGCGCCATGGCTGCTCTATGCAATCATGAGTGGCCAGGGAACATACGCGAACTGGAAAACGTTATCAGATGTGCTCTTATTCTTTCGGATGGGAGGCAGGTAGAACTCCACGACCTCTCACTTTCCGACAAAAACAATGAACAACAGCTCTGACAGCGACTGAGAACAAGCAACAGGTGACAGGTGACACGGATCGTTGTAATGCTCGTTTCGAAAATATTGTTAACAACATCTTAAAGAGCAATCAAAAAAGGGAGTGTGATGCTGTGAATCAGAGAAAAGATTCCTTAAAAGCTTTGGAAAAAAGACTCTCTGGTCGTTCATCGGGGCATAAAAGTGTCGTGAAGCGAACTCTCTTCAAACTCAGTGCAGCAGCAGCAGGAGCGCTTGAGAGAGTTATTGAGATAACTGCCACACTCGTTGTGACCCTTACCGTTACGGTTCCATTGCTTCTTGTCCTGCTCTTCCGCAAACTCGTTACTGGCACGAAAATCTTTACGTCCAAAACCATTGCGGGAGCTGGCGCCATGCCCATAAGAGTTTATCAGTTCAATACTATCAACACACCCTTGTGTGATCTCCCCCTCTTTTTTGAAGTACTGACCGGACGCCTTGCTTTAGTCGGTACAGCAATCAAAGAGTGGAACCTTAGCGACGCAACTCCTGAAAATGGATATATTGGCATGATGAAGCCTGGTATTATTTCGCTGTGGGATGTTCGGCAATCCAGTAAAATAGCTCATGAAGGGCAACTCTCAATTGAATGGGAGTATATCTTTAAAAAACACCCGTTTTATGATTTCATGCTGTTGTTGCGTGCACTGCCAGCCATGCTCTACAGTGAAAAAAACAAAACAGCATCGTCAATATTCCGGTTGCTTGATATCGACCTCAGAAACCTTACCATGGTTGAAGCCGTTACCCTTATTGGAACGAATCTTGCACAAAAAAAACAGTGCACCATTTATTTTGCAAATCCTGACTGCTTTAATAAAATGATCTCCGATCGGGACTATTTCACTATTCTTAAAACAGGTGATTACATCTTCCCTGATGGAATAGGGCTTGTTATTGCAGGAAAAATGCTTCAGACACCGCTCAAGGAAAACATCAACGGCACCGATATGCTCCCCTATATCTGCAGAATGGCTGCATCGAAAAGTCATTCCATTTTTCTCCTTGGCGGAAAACCAGGAATCGCTCAGAAGGCTGGAGAAAAAATCAGCGCCTCATATGGTGTATCCCTGGCAGGAACCGCCCATGGCTATTTCGATCACCAAACGGAGAGTGATGCTGTTATCGAGACAATCAACAACTCTGGAGCAGCGATACTTCTTGTAGGATTCGGCGCTCCACTGCAAGAAAAATGGATCAGCCGCCACCGTCACCAACTCAAGGCTGAAGTACTTATGGGAGTAGGCGGACTTTTCGACTTCTATTCAGGAACCACCAAACGTGCCCCCGCCTGGGTCAGGGAAATAGGCTTCGAATGGATCTACAGGATACTTCAGGAACCTGGACGAATGTGGCGAAGATATGTGGTTGGCAATCCTCTTTTTCTCTATCGCGTCATGAAATGGAAAGTATTCAGTCATGAAATAGAAAGTATTCACGCAAACGCAATAACCGTTAAACCTCATGGAGCTTGATCCAACTGTAAGAAGAGAGCTGATACGTCAAATCAGTGGCTCACTCAATCCAAGGGTACGCTACAGAAGGGCCCTGAAGGTTACTGCGTGGGAAACAACAATCAGATTTTCCTACCTGCTGAAAAGAGTACTCGATATCAGTGTTTCAATAGCAGCGCTGGTTGTTTTGTTTCCCCTTCTGCTGATTACAGCAATTGCCATCTGGATAGAAGATCCCGGCTCTGTATTCTATGCCCAAATACGTGTTGGCCAGAACGGCAGACATTTCAGATTTTATAAATTCCGTTCGATGGTTGTCAATGCCGATAAACTCAAACAGGCACTTGCCAGCCATAATGAATCTTCGGCTGGCGTGATCTTTAAAATGAAAAAAGACCCAAGAATCACAAAAGTCGGAAAAATCATCCGTAAATTCAGTATTGATGAGTTGCCGCAACTGCTGAATGTACTCATGGGTGATATGAGCCTCGTTGGGCCAAGGCCTCCGTTGCCAAACGAAGTTGCCAAATATACTCTTGAACAACGAAAGCGGCTGCACGTGATCCCTGGCATTACCTGTTTGTGGCAGGTCAGCGGAAGAAGCGATATCCCATTTACTGATCAGGTTAAACTTGATATGCAGTATATACAGAGTGCAGGTTTTCTTAATGATATCCGATTGCTTCTGAAAACCATTCCCGCCGTCCTGACCGGAAAAGGTGCTTATTAACCATAGGAGAAGTTCAATGATTTTTCATCTCGATACATCAACAGGCCAGTCCGTCGGCATAGTAACACTGAAGAACAGAATCGATGCGAGTAACAGCAGCGAACTGCAGAAGGTATTTACGCAATGGTTGCAACAGGCAAGTGTTTTTATTTTTGACTGTAAAGAACTCGACTTTATTGACAGTTCCGGGCTCGGAGCAATTGTCTCCTGCCTGCGCAAAGCGCTTGAACAGCATGGTGATCTGAAACTTGCTGCCCTTGGGCCAAAAGTATCCATGATTTTTGAACTGACAAAAGCAAAACAACTATTTTCGATTTTTTCTGACGCAACTGAAGCGCTGCAATCATTCAGCACCGTTGGTACGAAATAAAAGAACTCCATGAAAACACTTATTGTCATCAGAGAACAGGAGTATGCATGGCTTCGTGATATGTTGCCTGGCGTTCACCCGCTGCTTGTACCCGTATGCAACAAGCCTTTTATCGAATTCTTTATAGACTTTTCGATCTTTACCGGCAGCAAGGCCATACGTATTATAAGTGATGGGCTCCTTGGTGAAGTGGAACGTTACTGTGAAAATGGAAGTCGCTGGGGAGTTGAAATAAGTTATGGAAGCATGCAACCTGCTGACGAACTCCCAACGGTCATTGATAAAAACCGGCGCTTCTGCCTTGAGGAAAGAGTTCTGATCATCAAGGGCTTCCTTTTTATCCATTATGATAAAAAAAGAGACTACACCACCCTTTTCGCATCGCTCCCCTCTGGTGAGTTGCTCAGTTGCTGTCATGGCAGCATCACTCTTACAGGAACAGTGGAACCGGAAAGCAGTTCTGCCGATATCCCCTTTTCACTTACAGCTCTTGACACTGTTGGCAAATACTACAGTCTCTGCATGGAAATTCTGAGAAGTGAATTGACAAACTATGTTATACCCGGATACAGCAGCGAAGCCGACTGCTATATCGGCAGAAACGTCGTCATTCCAAAAAGTGCTGAAATAAAAAAGCCGGTTATTATCGGCAACAATGTACAGTTACTTGCCAATACCGTTATCGATACCAACAGCGTCATCGGCAATAACGTCATTGTTGACCGGGAAAGCATTATTTCGGGCAGTATTGTGATGGACAACACCTATATCGGTGAACATCTTGAGGTGAAAAACAAAATCGCAGCAGGCAATCTCCTTATTGACCCTGAAAGCGGCACCTCCATTGTCATGGAAGACCCTCACCTTTTAACCGGCATGACTCAATCCAGAGCGGCAGGCACACTGCTTCGACGAATGGTGCACGCTCTTGCCGCCACCTTTATGATTCTTGTGCTGTTATGGCCTTATCTTCTGCTTCGGCCTGTACTGGGACTGCAAGGCAAGTGGAAAAGAGTGAGAGAGACCTATTATAACGATCTGCCAGGAAAAACTGTTACGCTGACAAAGACAACCATAGACTCCGACGAGCCACTCGGTCAACTTGCCAAAACCCTCTCTCTTGACCGTTTTACCCTGCTCTTCAGAGTACTCAGTGGAAAGCTTGCCCTTATCGGTTATCATCCTGTCCCGATCAATCCTGCTCTTCGGATCATCCCCAATAACACGACAGGCTACACTCCTGCCGTTTTCAGCTATGCAGAAGCCGAAGACTGGCCTGAAATTGGCATTGACACAGAAATAGTTGAACATTATTATGCCGTTCATGGCAATCCTCTAAAAGATATTGCCATGACACAGAAAGCCCTTTTCAACAGAAATCATTAAAACAGGTTGGGTATGAATATCAGTGAAAAAACCATCAACAACTATAAAGTTCTCTCGTTGCGGGGTATGCTCAATGCATCCTCTGCTCCGGCACTGAAAACCTGCGTAGCCGGATTCCCCGATGAACAGTCGATTGTCATTGACCTGGAGAACGTTGATTTTCTTGACAGCAGCGGCCTTGGTGCACTGGTAGGAATTGCCCGAAAAAAAAAGGCGAGCAAAGCCATTATGAAACTGGCAAGAATGAATGAAAGAGTCAAAAAAGTATTTGAAATAACACAGGCACACACCCTGTTTGATATTTATGATGATGTTTCAGCCGCGGCTGATGCATAACAAAGAGATGCAAATACAAAAAACCATCTTATCCATGAACCCAATTGTCACCTTAACATTGCAGGCAGATCTCCGTTATCTGCGTATTGCATCAGTTACAGCATGTAATGTGGCTGAAATTTTTGCCAGTATGGCTTGTACATCCGGCAATATCGCTGAATTCTGTCATGCCTATGAACTCTCCGTCAGTGAAGCCTTTACGAACTCGGTACGCTATGCGGAACCATCTCGCTCTGAAAAAGAGGTTACGATATGCTTCAGTTCCGACAACGGTACCCTTGCGATGAGCATTATCGATACCAATGCCCAGTTCAATCCTATAACCCAGGCTCCGGACATCAACAGTTATCCCGAGGGTGGGTATGGACTTTTTTTGATCCACCGCCTTATGGACACCGTTTCCTACACAAGGAGAGATGGAGAGAATATGCTGACAATGACAAAACAGTCGACTATAACACAGGCAGCAAATGCATAAACCAATAACCCCGGACAAGACGATGGTATCCGTTGTCATTGTCAGTTATAATACGAGGGAAATTCTTCGAAACTGTCTTGATGCACTCTTTGAAAACAGCAAAGGTGTGCATATGGAGGTATTTGTTGTCGACAACGACTCTGCCGATGACTCTGCTGCCATGGTGCAGCACGACTTTCCCCTTATTCGATTGATCGCGAACGACAAGAACCTCGGATTTGCTGCTGCCAACAATCAGGCATTTGCTCTGGCATCGGGTCGATACATCATTCTTCTCAACCCTGACGCTTATATCAGACCCGCCTCAATTGAACACTGTTTGACGTTCATGGAGCAAACCCCGCAATGTGGCCTTGCGGGGGGAAAAATTATCTCGCCCGAAGGGCGACTCGAACCCAGTGCACGTCGCTTCCCTTCAGCACTCTCCAAGCTCCTCACCCTGTCAGGATTGAGTGGGAAATTTCCTGCTTCACCAATACTCAACCATTATGAGTTCGGTGGCTTTGCGCATGATCACCCTCTTGAGGTTGACTGGGTACCAGGCACATTCACCATCATCCGCAAGGCGATGCTTGATGCCATAGGAGCCTTTGATGAACGATTCTACATTTACTATGAGGAGACCGATCTCTGTCTCAGGGCAAAAAAGGCTGGATGGAAAGTTTTTTTTATACATGATGCAGAAGTTATGCATATCGGCGGAGCCTGCAGCAAAACCAGAAAAGACAAGACTTTTGACAATAAAGCCTCACAGGTACTGACCTTCAGAATGCGAAGCGAATGGCTCTATTACCATAAAAATCGGGGTATTATAGCCGTCATCTCAAGTGCGGGTGTTGAACTTCTCTGGCATGCGGCACGCTACACAAAAAACCTGCTCCTGCCGTTTGGCAATGCGGAAAAAAAGCGTTCAGCAGCAACATCGGTAATGTCGCAGATCGTACAATCGCTGAAAGAGACCAAATTCGGAACGCTTTCACCACCATCTCCCTGGTAAACCTGCCAATGAAACTGTTCAGCAACATACAGGCCGATCTTGCCACTTATGAGGGTTCATGGAGCAGCCAGGGATTTTGGGTGATGGTTGTCTACAGATTCGGAAGATGGCGCTATACCATTAAAAACAACATAATACGGAAGCCCTTTTCCCTGCTTTACCGGATACTCTACAAATTCATCCAGATCATAACCGGTATTGAACTTCCCTGCGAAGTCCCTGTTGGAGCAAATTTCCGTATCGACCATTTTGGTGATATCATCATCAGCGGATATGCACGCTTTGGTGATAATTGTACCTTGAGGAATGGTGTAACCATCGGCCTGAAAAATATCGAAGAAAAGGCTGCTCCCCATATCGGTAACAACGTCAATATCGGTACAGGAGCGAAAATATTGGGAAACATCACCATCGGCAATAATGTCGATATCGGAGCAAACGCTGTTGTCATCGAAACCGTACCAGATAACGCTCTCGCAGTGGGAGTTCCTGCAAAAATCATCCTCAAAAAAACAGGACAGAAACGAGATTAATATCTTTTCATGCAAGCTCTCAGTCTCAGTCAGCACTTCGTCACTCGTCAGAACATGAAAAAAAACCGGCGCATCTTTTTATCAATTTGTCACATTGTGCTCTGGTTTACAGTAGTGCCTTTGCTTTTGGCAGCATGCAGTGGACTCTCTCCAAAGATCACTCGTACTCCCGCTCCTGCTGAAAGAAGCTTCCTGATAAATCAACCAAAAAAAGATCAGAAATTTGCCTCTCCGGCACAAATCGAGAAAATCACACCCAT
This sequence comes from Pelodictyon phaeoclathratiforme BU-1, assembly GCF_000020645.1. Classification (GTDB taxonomy): domain Bacteria; phylum Bacteroidota; class Chlorobiia; order Chlorobiales; family Chlorobiaceae; genus Chlorobium; species Chlorobium phaeoclathratiforme. Next base: position 1,048,789 of record NC_011060.1, on the reverse strand, counting down.
CACCAATTTTGAGTATCGTCTTGGTCCGGGTGATGTTGTCAACATCAAAATCTGGCGCAGACCAGAACTATCACAAGAGGGCATTGTCGTCTCACCCGATGGCTTGATTGCCATACCAAGAGTTGGGAGTGTCAATGTATTAAACCTTACACAGGAAGAGGTACAAAAAATAATCACGGTAAAACTGGAGCCACTGTACATTAAACCCGAAGTGACTGTCTGGGTAAGGGAGTTTCATAACAATAAGGCATTTGTCCTCGGACGCGTCGGGAAACCGGGCGTCATCAATTTTCCGGGCAAAGGAACACTTCTTGAAGGACTCGCTCTGGCCGGAGGGCTTCCCGATCAGGGAAAACTCACCAGATGTGCCATTATCCGGGGAAGAGAAAACGTCATCTGGATTGACTTGCAGGACCTTCTTAAAAACGGAAACATGGCTCTTAATGCCCCGATACTGAACAATGATGTCATCTTTATTCCTGAACTGAACGATGAACTGATCTATGTCATGGGTGAAGTGCTCAACCCCGGTGCTATCCAGTTGAAAGACGGAATGAACGTCCTCAAAGCAATCATGCTTGCGGGAGGGATGAACAAAAACGCAAATGCTGAAAAGGTCTTCGTGATAAGACAACAAAATGTCAATGGCGATGTTATCAGGGTAGACTTTAAAAGACTGGTTGAAAGGGGTGATTTCAGTCAAAATTTCGCTCTATTACCAGATGATATTGTTTTTATCAGCCCAACGGGCATGGCAAAATTCAATTACACTCTCGACAAACTAACTCCCGCGTTACAGATTCTCAATCTCGGGACTTCTGATGCTGAAACGTTCGGAATTATGGCAAAATTACGCCAAAACCTCTGGAATCAAAGTGGATTTGTCAACAGCAGCACAACAACCACCGGAAATTGAAAGAATGATCGATCAATACCCAAAAAGAACCGTATAGGCTGATCGGAGACTTAACTCAAGACGGAGCAACCAATTGATAGAGCCACATTTACTTGTTATCCCATCCGTTCCGGTATGGCTGCAGGATAATACCTTCATTTTTGATCGTAAATTTTACGATGGCATGGCTTTATATGCCCAAAAGTGGCCAGGAAAAGTTAGTTCTCTTATGTCAACCACAACCGCTCTGCTCCCGGACTTTGGTATTATCAAAAAAACAGAGAAAGAGCTCCCGTTCAGATGCCTGACCATAGAGGCGGAAGAGTTGATTGGAGAAGAACATCTGAAGGGCGCATCAATTGTTCTTGCATCCGGCGATGCGTACAATCAACTGCATATCAGCAACTTATGCAGAAAAATGAAGATAAAATGCGTTTACGTCATTGAGTACATACCTGAAACACGATATCAAATTGCCTCACTGAGTACCAATAATCCCCTGGTCAAACTGCGCAGGTTTTTTTACATCTGGCATCATGAAAAAAAGAGAGTGTCAGCATTTCAGTTTGCTGATGCTCTTCAGTCTAACGGAACTCCTGCTTATTATGAATACAACCACTTCAAAAATAATCTTTTATATTTCGACACCCGCGTCGATAGCCGACACAGTATAAGCACCCCCGATCTTGAAAAGAGACTGGAGCATTTGTCTCAAGGCAAACCACTCCGTCTTGCTTTTTCCGGTCGTCTGATTCAGATGAAAGGAGCAGATCATTTGGTCACTCTTGCCAAAATGCTGAAAAAAGAGGCTCTTCCCTTCAATATGACGATCTATGGTACCGGGGAGCTGGAAAATGAGATGAAAAAAACTATAAAGGAATATCAACTTGAAAATCAAGTCTCCATGCCGGGTGCGGTAGATTTTTATACTCAACTTATCCCTGATCTGAAAACAACTATTGATTTGTTTGTTTCCCTGCACAGACAAAGCGACCCGTCCTGTACTTATTTGGAAACCTTATCATGCGGTGTCCCCATTGTTGGATATAACAACAAGGCTTTTGCCGGGTTGCTTGAATTGGCAGATATTGGATGGGGGGCGAAAATAAACGATCTTGATACAATCAAAAAAATTATTATTCAACTCGACAAAAACAGAGCCATTATTTCAGAAAAGTCAAAAAACAGCATTGTTTTTTCACAGCAACATGATTTTGAAAGCACATACAATAATAGAGTTAATCACCTCCTGTCAATATTTAATCAATAAAAGGAACTCCTTAAAATGAGTGATATTGTTAACATCGTATTTGCAACTGACAAGAACTATATCCAGCACTTGTGCGCTGCATTAATATCATTACTGGAAAACAACAAGGATCTCTCTATTGACATCTACATTCTCAGTAGTGGAATGTCAAAAAAAAGCTATAGAAACATACAGGAAATCATTGACAAATATCATTGTCGACTAAAACATATTACTATTTCAGATGAACTTTTTGTCACACTGGCCGTAACACACCCCTTCTACCCGAAAGGCACCTATTACCGCCTGCTGATTCCGGAACTTATTGATACAGACAAGATACTCTATCTTGATTCCGACATCATCGTTAACGGCTCAATAAAAGAGTTATATGAACAGGATCTGGAAGATTATTATGTCTGTGCGATTGAAGACCCTGGCTTCGACAGACATGAGCAATTAAAAATGAATAAAAATTCAAAATATTTCAACTCCGGGATGATGCTTATAAATTTAGCGCTATGGAAAAAAACCGGACTACAAAAAAAAGTTATCGATTTTATAGAAAATAACCCGCAAGCGATCTGGTTTCCGGATCAATGCGGCTTAAATTCAGTTATCAACGGAAAATGGAAAAAAGTTCCACTAAAATTTAACCAGCAATCGTCAATATTCACTCCTTCTTTTGAAACGAAATTCGATTGCTTCAGCAAATCAGAATTGGAAGAGGCAAGGAAAAATCCGGTAATTATTCATTATACAAGCGGCTCGAAGCCATGGCATTCAACAAATACCCATCCTTATAAATATCTCTATTGGAAATACCTGAAAATGACAAGATACAAACATGCAATATACTCAGATCTTATGCCGATGCATCTCCTAAAATCAATAATTCCGGCTGATTTGAAAAAACAAATCAAAACGATCATAAAAAAAGTGTTATCACGATAACGACATGACAAACAATATCCGTAAATTATTTTCAGGATCTTTCCTGCTCTGGTTTTAACTTGCTGAAGTTCCAAACCGTATCACAACTGATGAAAACCAATGGATAACCAAGGTAAAGCACATAATAAACTGGCAGGAAACGCCCTGTCGGGGATGGTTGCCACTGTTATCTATATGGTCAGTCGCCTGCTTCTGACACCCTTTATACTGCATTATCTCTCACTGGAGGAGTTCGGATTGTGGTCACTTTGCTTTATCATTCTCTCGTATGCAGGAATGGGTGGATTTGGTGTCAACAGTACCTATATCCGCTATTCAGCCCGCTACCTCGCGGAAGGCAAATCGGAGGAAATCAGCAAACTCCTCTCAACCGGTGTTGCCTACATGCTCTCCTTCAGTATGCTGTTCTGCTCTTTGCTTTACCTTATTATGCCCTTTCTTCTCGAAAGATTCAATATCAAACCTGAGCAACAAGATCTTGCGTCAACCATCTTTCTTGGCACAGCCGCAGTCTTCAGTCTTGAACTTACTCTCGGAGGATTTCGCTTTATTATCAACGGCATGCATGAGTTTGCAAAAGAAAAAATAGTCTCAACCGTTGCCGGACTCATCGAAATCATTGCTATTATAACCTTTCTCGCTCTTGGATCAGGAGTCAAGGGTCTCCTCTATGCCTTTGCATTTCGACTTCTCCTTGAAACTGCCGGTTACTGGAAAATTGCACGCACTCTCTTGCCTTCACTGAAAATATCTGCAACACTGATCAGCCGGGAACACTTTCATCTTTTTGTTGGCTTCGGAGGCAAAGTTCAGATCCTTGGCATTCTTGGTATTTTTCTTTCCGCACTCGACAGATTATTCATTACTGCCATAGCAGGCCTTTCCGCTGGAGGTATGTTTGAGATTGGAAGGAAACTGCCATCAACGGCAGGTATGATTTCTTCTTCGGTATTTGCTCCCTTTTTATCGACAGCCGCCCATCTTGATGGCTCATGGACAGGGAATATGAATGACCCGTTGAGTAACCGGATAAAAACCTATGTTCACATTGCATTAGTAGCAATCACGCTTGGAATAATTCCTGTCATCTTTCTCGTGCCCCTTCAACAATTTCTTCCAGTCTCAAATCTGATACTGGTTCCTGCTGCCACAATAATTTTTCTCTATCTGTTTTTTCGGCTTCAACAAAAACAGAAATATTACAACAAAATCAATAGCAGCGAATTAAAGGAGCTCTATCTCAATGGTATCCGTTTTACAAACATCATCAGCTCAACACTTTTTGTTTTTCTCATTGCCATGGCTCATCCCATCATTGACGCATGGGTAGGAACAAAATACATTGAAGCTGCCAATGTCATGATATTTTTATCAATTGGATATTCGATACAACTGAGTACCGGGGCGATAACCATGATCTTTCGTGGAATCGATCGAAACGGAAGAGAGCTTGAATATATGCTGGTACAGGTACTCCTGATGGTAATCTGGATTCCAGCAGCAACAACGGCTTACGGTTTGATCGGGTCTGCGGCAGCAATAGCATGCAGTTCAATGGTCAGTACCCTGTTTCTCTTCTGGAGAAGTAATTATACCTTTCAGGTTCGGCCAAAGGAATTTATTTCCCGAACACTTCTTCCAATCTGTGTTACCTTTTTTCCGGCAAGTGCCATCTACGCCATTACCCTGTTTTTTCCGACAACCGGAAGAATTGCCGGAATAATCCAGGTCATGGTATGCGGAATAGCATATACCCTTCTCTCTTGTGCACTTTTTTGGACAACTGTCCTGAATAGTAGTGAGAAAAGAAAAGCGATGGAACTCTTACCCTTTAAACAAAAAAGGGCCTGATTATGATAAAAGGAAATGCTCTGAGAGAAGCTCTTCCTTTCGGAAAGCCTTCAAAATCTTTTGACATTGTTGGCTTTATAAAGCGCTATGGTATCTACATCCTTGTTTTCGGTTCGTTCTTTTTTGCTATCGCAACTCCTATTGTTTTTGTTATAAAGGAGCCATTCTATCAAGTCCATGCTTTCATGAAAATAGATCCAGTGATAGCAACCTTGATTACACAAAAAGCAGAGACATCAATTACAAACTATTATGACCAATATTCCAATACACAGGCCCATACCATGAAAACCTTTGAGGTGCTCAAACAAACGGTTGAGCAACTGACCCCTCGCGAAAAAGCTGCAGTATTTCCGGCAACTCTTCCAGCAGAAAAATGTGCAGAAATCCTTGAGCGTGTCATCGTCATTAAACCTCTTCAGGGAACTCACCTGATAGAAATTATTGCTTCAGGCAACAAGCAGGAAGGGCTGGCTCCACTTGTCAATAAACTGATGCTTGTCTATCTCAAAAGACTTCAAAACATTAATGCAGAATCTGATCAGGACCAATTGAACTCTCTGCGCGCAAAAAAAGAGTTTGTTCTTAATCAAATGAACGCTTATGAAAAAAGCCTTGATGAGCTGACAAGAGAAATCTCAACAGCATCATATTCTGAATCGTTTAATATGGCATCAAAAAATACGGAGGAGCTCCAGAAGCTTTATGACAATGCATTGACCGATCGCCTTAAAGCAATGAATAATTTCTGGGCCACCGAGCAGGCAAATAACGAGTCCCAAATACTTTCATTAGATCCGATTATTGATGAAATAGTCATGAACGATCAATCACTGCACTTTACAAGCTCCTGGACATACCAGCAACTTCAGGAGATGCGGAGCACAACCGATGGACTGACAGCAAGCAATCCTGATCGCATCTACGTTGAAGAACGCATGGGCGCGATGCAAAACTATGAAAAAAAACAACGAAAAGAGTTACAGAATACGGCCAGAGCAATCGTTCTTGGTAAACGAAAGCTTGACATGCGTAAATCAATCATACAGGCTAAATATGATTTTGAAAAATCAAAAAAAACAGAAGAAGATCTTCAGACTGAACTTGAAAAAAGCATAAGAGAGTCACAAAGAGTATCTATAGGCATTCACAGAGGAGAATATATCAGTGCCGCCTGGAAACACAGCAAGGATATGCTCGATATGCTTGAGCGAAGAATCGCAGAGATAGAAATCGAAAGAAAAGCTCCATTACGTATCAGCATAGAAACACATGCACGCGAACCCAAATTTCCGGTAAGTTCAAACACCAACAAACTGTTGATGATGCTCCTGGGTTCAGCCTTCTTTATTGTCTGTGGTCCATTTATTGCCTATGAGTTTTTTGACAACACCATTCGCCGTCCTGAAGATATCAAACAGGCCCTTGGCTATCTGCCTACCCAGACGATCGTCAAAACCCCCAAAAAAAAGAACAACCCAAAAGAACTCAGCCTTGGAACTGATGATTTTCAGCTCCATGCAATCGGAACTCTCGCTGTCAGGTTCTGCCATGAAAAAGAGAAGGATAACAGTAGAATACTCCTCTTTACTGGTATTGAAAAAGGGGTAGGATCATCCTCGATCTCCTTCAGTTGTGCTAAAGCGCTTGCCAAAATCGCGCCGAAAGTCCTCTGGATAGACGGCGACATCGAAGCAGTTGATCCTGATCAATCGGAAGAATTTTTCCCGAATCTGCCAGGACTTCGCGACTTTCTCAGCAATACTGACTCATGGAAAAAGTACATTGTCTCCACGCCGGACGACAATATCGATATCATTTATGCCGGAAACGTCATAAAGGGGATCATTCCCCTTCATCGCATCCGAGACTTCCTGAGTGACGCAAAAAAAGAATACGATTTCATCTGCATTGATGCATTACCGGTACTCCAGAGTAATCTCACCGAACAATTTGCAATCTATTCAGATATCGTTACGCTGATTTCTCTTGGGGAAAGTACGAAATACAATGCATTGAGACGTTCAGCCGAACTGCTGATCCGCCTGGAAGTTCCAGCCATTGCTCCTGTTCTGAACTTTGGCGGCAATAAACAGACCCCCTCCCTCGATGAATTATTTGAAAATCCACCGGAATTTCTTCACAAAATAGTTCCAAAAAAATTCAAGGATTTTATTAACAATTCTCCACCAATTCTTGAAGTCATTGAAAATATGACGAAACCGTTCAGACGTTTCCGGAAATCAATACACTAATCATCATAACCTGGGAGACCTCTTCATGGCCTGCTTACCAGTACTGTTCGGCTACCATGCATCAAATCTCGGCAACAGTCATGTTCCACTCTCCTTATGCAGATACTGGAATGAATCCGGGAGAAACGCTACGTTAAGCGTTCCAAGTGCCGATGAACTACTTGTTTATCCCTGGCTTAAACCAGCTATGAGTGGATTGAAAAAAGCGCTGGTTTACAAGATTGGATCAAAAGAGCAACCAAGAGTTATCGTTGAACAATTGTTCTTCAAAACCGAAAAATTATCCTCTCCGGTCTATTTATGGGCTGGACTGTCACTTGATATTTTTGAGCGTTTCCATAAAAGAGGGACTAAAATTATTGTTGAAAGAATTAACTGTCACCGTTCAACATCACGAAGAATAGTTGAAAAAGCTGGTGAGCATTTCGGAATCAACCTTGCCGGTTCGATCAGTGACGAACAGATAGAAGAGGAAAACCGTAAACTTGCCATTGCTGATGCCATATTTTGTCCGAGCCCGATGGTAAGAGCCTCCATGCTTGAAAACAACATCCCCGAACATAAATTGCTCTCAAGCAGTTACGGATGGTCCCCGGAACGATTCCCCTCTGCTGCTGCCCCACGACCGAAAAACCCGAAACCGGTCTTTCTGTTTACAGGAACCCTCTGCATACGGAAAGGTATTCCTCTGCTTCTTGAAGCATGGAAAAAGGCTGACATTGATGGCGAGTTACTCCTGTGTGGCGGAATTGATCAAGAGATTCAGACACTCATGGCAAAAGAGCTGACAAGAAACAATATTCGCCATATCGCCTACACAAAGAATATCGGTCTGGTATATGCCCAGGCTGATGTCTTTGTCTTTCCAAGTCTTGAAGAGGGTGGGCCTATGGTAACCTATGAAGCGATGGCACATGGAATTCCACCGATTGTTACCGAAATGGGAGGAGGAGCGATTGTTCAGAATAACATCAACGGGATAGTGCTTCCCGACATGAATATTGATGCCTGGGCTGAAGCAATTACCGATCTTGCTGAAAATCCTCAAAAAAGAGCGATTCTCGGTGAACAGGCCAGGGTGAGGTCACAAAAATTCACATGGCAAAACGTAGCCGAACAACGCGCCCTTTTACTTGAAAAACGCTATCCCAATCTATGGAAGAGGAGCACATAATGTTGATTTCAGCAACCGAACCAGACTGGCAAAGGGAAAAAGCGGTTCCCGGACGTTACGAGCCTGCAAAGTACTTATTGTCGACAATTCGCAGCTATCAACGGGTCAAAATGAAAGGTGGGCCCGTTAGCATGATTACAGCCCCTTTTCTTGTGCTGCTTCACCGGTTCTGGAGTGCAGTCAGCGGAGCGGATATTCCACTCGACTCCAGAATCGGAGGCGGACTCATGATGCCCCATCCAAACGGCATCGTCATCCACCCCGAAGCTGAGATCGGGCCTAATTGCCTGATCTTCCAACAGGTCACCATCGGCGCTGGGCTGAAACCTGGCCTTCCGGTCATAGAGGGACATGTCGATATCGGCGCCGGAGCAAAAATTATCGGTAACATCCGAATCGGAGCACATGCCCGTATCGGAGCAAATGCCGTCGTCCTTCATGATGTACCCGCCGGAGCAACAGCTATAGGGGTACCGGCAAAAATTCTTTAAAAAAACAAGTTATGGGTGGTGCACCTGGAAATATCTTGGTACCGGTTACCCTCTTCAGCATGCCCTTCTTTGTCATGTTCCTTTTTAAAAAATTTGAACATCGGCAGGCTGTGGTAATCGCTTACGTTTCCGGATGGATGTTTCTCCCCTGTGCTGAATACAATATTTTTCTTCTTCACCACACAAAAACGACCGTCATCGCTATCGGTATTCTTGCAAGTATCAAAATTTTCGATAGTGAACGGTTTGCAACATTCCAGTTCAGTGCCGTCGACATCCCTATGTTGCTCTGGTGTACAGCCCCCTTTTTCTCCTCACTTTTCAATGATCTTGGCCCTTATGACGGCCTCTCACAATGCCTTTACCAGACGATACGATGGGGTTTGCCCTACTACATCGGCAGAATTTATTTTACTGATACCGCTGCACTAAAAATCCTCTCCTTTGCCGTTGTGCTTGGAGGAATCATCTACATTCCATTCAGTTGGTTTGAGATGATCATGAGCCCACAGTTGCACCGCCTGACCTATGGCTTTCACCAGCACGAGTTCCTCCAGACACTCCGGGAAGGAGGAGGGTTTCGACCAATGGTCTACATGGAGCATGGCCTTATGACCTCAATGTGGATGATGCTTGCGATTTTTCTTGGAAGTTGGCTATATTACTCAAAGAATATGCCTGCGAAAATTATGAGGGTACGTACAGAGTATGTGCTTCTTATGCTGATGTTTACCTTCATCATGATGCAGTCTCAGGGCGCCATTGTGCTCCTTCTTATCGGTGTTTTTGTACTCTATTTGTCAAACAGGATAAAAAAGATCATTCTTGTACTGATTCTTCTGCTTCCTCCACATCTCTATATCGCCACAAGAGTCACAGGAATATGGGATGGCAGGAATTTCTCAAACTTTGTAGCAGAAAAATTCAGTGCTGTCCGGGCTCAGTCACTGCAATTTCGCTTCGACAATGAAACCATTCTGATCGACAAGGCACTTCAGGGCACCATTTTTGGATGGGGAGGATATGGAAGATCACGAGTCTACAATGAGAAAGGAAAGGATCTCAGCGTCACCGATGGTCTGTGGATCATTACACTTGGACAGAACGGTATCTACGGCCTGCTTATGATGGTTATCAGTATTCAACTTCCCGTTGTTTTGTTTGTATTGAGGGTTAAACCCGAACAGTGGAACAAAAAAGAGGTTGCAGGCCCGGCAGTAATGGCCGTATTTCTTGCCCTCACCATGATTGACAACCTGCTCAACGCCATGATCAATCCAATTTACATGCTTTTCAGCGGTGGTTTGACCGGAATGGCTCTGAAAAATACCCTGACACTGCACGATGGTTCAGAAGCCGAAGAACTGCAGCACAGTGAGGAAACGATCACGCCACTCACCCGGTTTATTGCGGGATCATCCTGATCTCCACGACAATGAATAAAAAGATAACATCCCAACTTTCAAACGGCGACCAACGATGCAGCCATACCAAGCGAAACTCTTAAGATTCTGGATCATCATCATTGCTATGGTCTTTGCTGGCAGTTTCCTGACTATGACAGCTATTTTCCATGTCCTCAAAATCGATCTTATTATCCACATCCTTATTTACGGTATTCTCTCATTCCTTCCCCTGCTCATATTCCGCAAACGAAAAACAGCGTTTCTGATATCGCTTGCCATCGCACCATTAAGCTTTCTGTTTGAGTCCATGCACAGTATTATAAGCGGATGGCCCTTCGAATATCTCGACGCCTTTGCCAATAACGTCGGTGTCATAGCAGGAATGACCGCAGGACTCCTCGTACGATTGAAAAAACACTATGAAAATGAATCGACAATAAAAATGCCACTGTAGGTGAAATGCTTTAACGATAGAAAACGAAAATAATACGATGAATGTCACCGAATTGCTGACTCTGGGACTCAGCCATACGCGCAACGCCATTGCTGAAGCCCTCTATCTTAAAACAAACATCGATGTAACAAGGCCCATAACATTTCACGCACTGGTCAATGAGCGATGCAACTGCAAATGTCGTCACTGCGAATACTGGCGACAGGCAGAATACATCCCGGAACTCACTATTGAAGAGTGGAAAAAAAGCCTTCTGAGCATAAAAGAATTTACAGGCTCGTTTGCGGTCAATTTCAGCGGAGGTGAGCCGTTTATAAAAAAAGGGTTTATTGATCTGCTCATTTTTTGCAGAGATCATGATATTCATGCCGGAGTTACAACAAACGGAGCATTACTGAATGAAAAAAATGCCGCGAACATTGTCGCCGCAAGACCATTCAACCTTAATATTTCCTGTGACTCTCATACCCCTGAAATTCATGACTATATCAGAGGCATGAATGGCCTGTTTAACAAAATCACGAAAGGGATCTCCCTGTTGCAACAGGAACAGGCGAAACAAAACGTCACCTTTCCGATTATCATAAAACCGACGATCATGTCGCTGAACTTCCGATCGCTCCCGGAAATTGTCCAGTGGGCTATGAATATTGGAGCAACCGCAGTCAATTTTCAGCCTCTCGGAAGATGGACTCGTGAAACGTATGATGAACTGTGGATTGAAGAGAAAGATTGGCCTGAACTTGACCGTTCGATGGAAAAATTAATCGCCATGAAACGCGCAGGGGCACCGATCATGAACAGCGAGGAAGTTCTTCGACTCGTAACAGCAAGCTTTCAGGAAAAAACAGCCTCTCCTGAATACATGCCATGCAGAATAGGCCTGCAGGAGTTTTATATCCGTCCTGATGGCGATGTCAAATTATGTTTCCACTTTCCCTCCATCGGCAATACCACAACGCAGTCTGCGAAAGAGATCTGGAGAGGAGCCGAGGCAAAAAAAATCCGTGAAGCTACCATCAAGTGCGACAAATTATGTCTTCTGACCTGCCTTTCACACAAATCACTGACCAACAAATTCAGCCAGGCGTTGACCATTCTCTCTCGTCAAAAAAAAACAGAATCCCTTCATTAAAATGACAAGAACTTGTTTTGGAAAGAAGAGCACTTTTTAACCGTCAAGCCATTTAAAAATAGGCGTAATTACCTTTATAACAAGGACTTTTCAATACAAGCCACATGACAACAAGAGCGATAGCCTATCTTTGCAGTGAGTATCCTGCAATTTCTCACACCTTTATTTATAGAGAGATTGAGTCGCTCCGAAAAGCCGGAATGAGTGTCCACACGGCATCAATCCGGAAGCCATCGAACCTTGACGTCATGACTCCGGATGAACAACAGGAGGCTGGTCGTACCCTCATGGTACTTTCCATGCCATTACCCCAAATGCTTGCCGCTCATCTGCACTGCATAAAGAAAAACCCGACGGGATACCTGCGCATGGCCGCATCGGGGTTACGACTGCTGACCACTGGACCAAAAAGTCCGCTGAAGGCGGCGGCCTATTTTGCTGAAGCGGGCATTCTCCTGCAGTGGCTTCACCAAAATGGCGTTACCCACATTCACGAACATTTTGCAAACCCCACCGCCATTGTAGCAATACTGATGAAAACCTATGGAGGAATAAGCTACAGCATCTCCGTACATGGCCCTGATATCTTTTATACCGTTGATTCCGCCATGCTTCCCGAAAAAATCCGGAAAGCTGCCTTTGTCCGCTGCATCAGCCACTACTGCAAAAGTCAGATCATGCGCCTCAGTGAGCCACAAGAGTGGCATAAACTCCACATTGTCCGCTGTGGAGTAGATCCTGATCTTTATACTCCAAGAGCTGAACCCGAGAACCCGGTACCGAACATCCTCTGTGTTGGAAGGCTGGTACCAGCAAAAGGTCAATATATCCTGCTCGAAGCTTGTGGGCTCCTGAAAAAAGAGGGACTCGAATTTCATCTCACCATTGTTGGTGATGGTCCCGACAAGCTTATACTTGAAAAGGCTGTCAACTCAGGCAACATGAAAGGCTCGGCAACCTTTACCGGTGCACTCGGACAGGATAAAGTGCGCGACTATTATCAACGGGCCGATCTCTTTGTGCTTGCAAGCTTTGCCGAGGGTGTCCCTGTCGTGCTGATGGAAGCCATGGCAAAAGAGATTCCGGTTATTTCAACCCGAATCACCGGAATACCCGAACTCATTGAACATGAAAAAGATGGGCTGCTGGCAACACCGGGTGACGCAGAAGATCTTGCCAACCAGATCCGCAAGTTGCTCACCACCCCCCGACTACGTCGAGAACTTGGAGTTGCAGGCCGAAAAAAAGTTGTCACACTGTACAACCAGCACACCAACAACCAACAAATGGCAACTCTGTTTCATGAAGAAGAACTTGTATCGCAAAGAACTCGAACGTGAATACCCTGGGTCAGTTATCAATGCAATAGTACCTGTTTCCTGTCCATCTTTTGCAAAAAAGCCCCTGTCGAGGAAGAACAATGATTTTTGGACATCTACCGGCAGGCTATATTACATCAAAGTTGTTGTTGCGAAAATGTTACAACGACTCCATCAACCCGGGGGCATTTATGTTCTGGGGTCTGTTTGGCGCAATTGCCCCGGATATTGATTTACTGTATTATCTCCTGATCGACCCTTTTGAGCCCAGGAACCATCACCACACCTACGTTACCCATTTACCGATTTTCTGGTTAACCCTGTTACTGATCTCCGTATTTTGGTTGCTACTACAACGTAATCGCGGCAAAAACCAGGCCACTTTCTTTATATTTGTCCTTAACGGATTTATCCATATCGTACTGGATACCCTTACCGGCCACATCTTCTGGATGTCGCCATCCATGGATAACGCAATTTTCTGGATAGCCGATACTTCAGCCGAAACAAATTATTTCACTCACTGGACATTTGCTCTTGAACTACTCCTCATTTTATGGGCTCTCACCGAATGGTATAAAAGCGCCATAAAAAAGAGAGCCAAAAGAAACAACCCAATAACATGACTACACTCACGACAAACAGAGACAGCACTATCGACACACTCAGAGGTCTTGCCTGTATTCTTCTGGTCGCCTACCATGTCATCGGAATCACTCCTGACAGCGGCCTTCGTATACAGGAAGGAGTTCTGAAAGATGCCAATTCGCTGCTCATCTATATTCGTATGCCGATCTTCACCTTTCTTTCAGGCTTTGTCTATGCGCAAAGACCATTTTCATCGAACTGGAAAAAATTTATGGCGGGAAAAATACGACGCTTGATCGTTCCCATGCTTTTTGTCGGCACACTCTTCGCCCTCGTCCAGACCCTTACCCCTGGAACAAACACAGCAATAACGAACTGGCGTGTTTTGCACCTCATGCCTGTAGCACACTATTGGTTCATTGAAGCGCTTTTTTTGATCTTTCTCGTTATCATTCCCCTGGAACATTTCAAAATCCTGCAGAACAAAACCGGCTTTGCCCTCCCTTTCCTGATAGCCGCTCTGCTCTATGTCTCCAATGCCGGAACTCCTTGGCTCTCGATTGCTGGCGCCATCTATCTCTTTCCCTATTTTCTCGTCGGCCTCTACTGCTCACGTTTCCCGGTGCAGATCAACAACCGGAAAATTCTGGGGTATGTGCTCATAACAACCATCATCCTCTTTCTTCTTTTCTTCGGTCAACAATATGGTGGAGAAAGGCGTTCACTGAACGCACTCATCATAGGCACCCTGTTCTGCACTGGCCTGCTCTTTATCGAGTATGAATCCCTGTTTCTTGCCAAAATCGGCATCTTCTCCTACAGCATCTACCTTTTTCATGTTTTTTTTACAGCCGCATCCAGAATTTTATTTATCAAAATCGGCATAACCGAGATTTGGGTACTCTTTATCCTCGGTACAGCCCTCGGTATCGCCGGACCAATACTTGTTGAACGGATTGCCTCAAAATACAATCCCACAAGAATTCTGCTCCTCGGCAAACGCCCCAAAGAGAGCCGGGTTTTTGTCGAAAACAGCGATGAATCAAAAAAATGAGCTCTCATCCACGACTGATGAATAATATTGTTGTAGAGTTCGAACTTTATTGATTTCTTGTAGAACGGTTTTCAATAACGAATTTCAGCTCTATAGGTCAATGTTAGCCAAACGGATCATCCCCTGCCTCGATGTTCGAGATGGCAGGGTGGTAAAGGGAATAAACTTTGAAGGGCTGAGAGATGCAGGCTCCATCCTTGAACAGGCACGCTTTTACAATAATGAACTGGCCGATGAACTTGTCTTCCTTGATATTTCAGCATCACTCGAGTCACGCAAAACGACGCTTGAAGAGGTACTGAAAGTTTCCGGAGAGATCTTCATTCCTCTCACCGTCGGAGGCGGAATCAACTCGGTCGAGCGCGCCAGGGAGGTTTTTCTGCACGGTGCTGACAAGGTTTCTGTCAATACCGCAGCAGTCAATGACCCCTTCCTGATTACCCGGATTGCAGAAAGATATGGATCCCAGGCTGTTGTGGTTGCCATCGACATCAAAAAAACGGGGGAAGATTATCTGGTCTTTACCCATTCAGGCAAAAAGCCAACCTGCTATGAAGCACTTGAATGGGCCCATAAAGTCCAGGAACTCGGCGCAGGAGAGATCCTGCTGACCAGTATGGATCGGGACGGTACAAAAGAGGGATATGACAACGATATTCTCGCCAAAATATCAACATCAGTCCACATTCCCGTCATCGCATCCGGAGGCGCAGGCAATCTTGAACACCTCTATGACGGTTTTACCAAAGGCCATGCTGACGCAGCGCTTGCAGCATCAATCTTCCACTTCCGCCAGCACTCAATCCGTGAAGCCAAAGAGTACTTGCGGCAAAGAGGCATCACGGTCAGAATCTGACAACCCAATAGTGGCCGACCCATGATGAAAAAATCAGTTACCTTCTTTTTCTGCCTGATGCTTTTCTTCGGAACAGCAATCGCTGACTCACGGGAAAAAATTGAAGAGACACAGCTCAAGGCTGAACAGGGTAACGCTCAAGCCCAGAATAAACTCGGAGTTTTCTATGAAATCGGCCTGGGAATCAATCAGGATGATCGAGAGGCTGTCAAATGGTATCGTCTGGCTGCCGAGCAGGGATATGCAGAGGCCCAGTTTAACCTCGGCGAGATGTACGAAGAGGGTCGCGGAGTGCAACAGGACAAACCGACGGCAAAAGCCTGGTACAGAGAAGCCTGTAAAAACGGGTGGGAGTGCGGTTGCAAGAAGCTCAAACTGATGGACGACGATGACTGTGGATAATCTCTCAAATCAACACGCTATAACCAGGAACCTGAAACCTCCATTGTACGCTCTCTCGTCCATCATGCACGCTCTTCCATCAGCCGTTTGCGAATATTCTTCAACTCACTGTGACGTTGATCACTTGTTTCAGGGTATGACAGACCAAGATCAGTCAAGGTATGAACGATGATTTGTGACACAATCAGGCGAGCAGTTTGTTTGTCATCAGCAGGAACAACATACCATGGCGCCTGCTTGCTGCTGGTAGCGCTGAGGCAGCTCTCATAAGCCTGCATATATTGTTCCCAGTACTTGCGCTCTTCAAGGTCAGCAGCGCTGAATTTCCAGTTTTTTGCCGGTGCATTAATCCGGTCCAGAAATCGTTTCCTCTGCTCCTCTTTCGACAAATGAAGAAAAAACTTCACGATCCTTGTCCCATTGCGATAGAGATGCCGTTCCATGTCAACAATCGATTGATACCGTTCTGCCCAAACTTCACCACCCTTGATCAGCTCATCCGGAATACCCTGCACAACAAGTATCTCAGGATGCACTCGAACAATCAGCACCTCCTCATAGTATGAACGATTGAATATCCCTATATGACCCCGCGCTGGCAGGCAACGATTGCTTCTCCAGAGAAAATCATGATCAAGTTCCTGGGCCGAAGGATGCTTGAAACTGAAAACCTGACAACCCTGCGGATTCACACCGGACATCACATGCTTGATAACACCATCCTTGCCAGCAGCATCCATCGCCTGAAAAATCAGCAACACCGAATAGCGGTTATCGGCATAATGAACCTGCTGCAGTTTACTCAACTGCGCAACATGATCAGCAAGCATGGTTTTATACTCTTTTTTGGAACGATACATGGGCTCAACAAGAGTTGGACGCTTGTCGAGACTCACCTGTTCACCCTTACGAATCCAGAGAGCATCATGATCAAAAGAGATCGGCATAATAGTGATAGAGTGAGGTGATGTAAGCTGTACTTGACTTCAAATGAAACTCCCACGGTGACCAGGTTGAATATACAGCGGAAGATACCTCTGTAACTCATTTAAAAAGCAGTTCGTTCGTCACTCCACCTCCAAACGGTCACGGTGCTTCACCCTGATTTAAGCAAAAATTAAGTTCCCTCTCAGACTTCTTTAAGAATCCCCGAACTAAATTAAAACAGTTCAAATAACTACGCAAACCGACAACGATTCTCAAAACACGAACAAGAAACCATGAAACAAACATTGAAGTCCTGGGCAACACCCCTTGCTGTTGGTGCATTTACTATCTCCACAGTCACCGGCCTCCTGATTTTTTTTGACATAGAGATCGGTCTCGTTGAACCTGTTCACAAATGGTTGAGCTGGCTTCTTGTCACAGCAGTTCTGCTCCACCTCATATCGAACGGGAAACAATTCGTTACCTATTTCTCAAAAAAAACGGCTCTCGGTATCATTGGCGCTGCACTCATCATCACGATTGCTTCCCTGCTGCCAATATTCGGTGAAGAGGATGAGGGAAAAGAAAAAGGAAAAGAACATCAAGGAAAAATTGCGGTACAGCTCCTTGAATCATCATCGCTGGAAACCGTTGCTCTTGTTACCAGAATTACTGAAAAGCTCCTTGTTGAAGAACTCGGAAAAAGCGGTATCATAGTCAAGAATCCATCGTTGACCATTCAGCAAATTGCCAGTACCAATAAAAAAAGCGAAAAAGAGGTTCTTGATGCCATTTTAAAACAAACAAAGCGTTCCGTCACAAAAGAGAGCGATAACGATTAATACTCCAACACTCTACCTATGAGATTACTGATTATCGAAGATGAACCGGGAATAGCCGGATTCCTCAAGGATGGACTCGAAGAGGAGTACTTTGCCGTTGATATTGCCTATGACGGAAAAAGTGGGCTCGACATGGCACTGATCAATGAATACGACCTGATTATCGTTGACTGGATGATTCCCGCCATCAGCGGTATTGAGGTCTGCAGGCAGATTCGAAAAACAGGGAATGCCGTCCCGATACTTTTTTTAACCGCAAAAGATACGCTTGAAGATGTGATTTTCGGACTTGACGCCGGTGCCAATGATTATATCAAAAAACCCTTTGAGTTTGAAGAGTTGCTTGCCCGCATCAGAGTACAGCTCAGGAATAAAAACCGAAATGACGATTCACTCAACGCCGGAATCCTTAACATTAACCCGGTAACCCATCAGGTATTCTGTGCTTCAACTGAAGTGACCCTCACACCGAAAGAATTTGCCCTCCTTGAATATCTTGTACGTAATAAAGATCGAGTCTGTACCAGAAGCAGAATAATCGAGCATGTATGGGATATCCATTTTGATTCCGATACCTCCGTCATTGATGTCTATATCACCTTTCTGCGCAGAAAACTCGAAGCTGCAGGTTGTGGAAACATTATTCAGACCATCCGGGGAGTGGGATATATCGTTCGTGAACCAGAGATTTCAAAAACATGAAGCAAAAAAATACTGTCCAAAAAAAACGCTCCTTTTTTAAAGCGTGGTCGGTGATGAGTTTGCGAAACAGGATCGCTTTCTACTACACCATCATGACAGCATTTTTAATTGCCCTGGTATTTATCATCCTCTATATCATGGTTGAAAAAATCGTCTACAGACAATTTGATGACGAAATAAGAAAAGAAATATTGGAAGTCCTTTCGGACTCACAGATATCAACAGATAATTTTCAGGGGTTTGCAAGTATTCAAAACATTGATGACGATGACCATGACAAACACCGTGAAAATGACAATGATAATGACAATAAAACAAATAACAACAAAAAGATAAATGTTGATACTGAATTTATTCAGCTTGTCAATAGTGCTGGGCAGGTCATGAATAAATCAGCAAGCCTCTCATGGTGCGTTCTTGCATTTCAGCCAAACCAGACTGGGACAACTTACTTCAACAGCAATTTCGGCGATTCAATGGTACGACAGGCACAGGTACCTCTTGTTAATAACAAAGGAATAACAGAAGGGTACCTTATTGTTGCTGTTCCAGTAAAAAATGCACTGATCGTCCTGCACGACCTGCAGGAAATTTTCTTCTTTTCATTTCCAATCATCATTCTGACACTCTTTATTCTTACCCGTTTGATTGCTGGCAAAAGCATAGATCCGATTGAAAAGGTTATTGCCACTGCTGAAAAAATGACACAGACAAATCTTGATCACCGCATACCCCTTCCCTATCATCATGATGAATTGTACCGCCTCTCGGTAACCATCAATGCACTTGTCACCAGGATGCAGGATGCATTTCAACGCGAAAAGCACTTTACAGCCGACGCCTCTCACGAACTGAAAACACCGCTTGCCATTGTCAAAGGAACGCTTGAAGTGTTGATTCGCAAGCCAAGAGAGAGAGAACACTATGAAGCAAGAATTCAGTTCTGCCTGAAAGAGTTAAACCGTATGGCAAAACTGATCGATCAACTACTCATGCTTGCCCGATATGAGAGCAGCAAAATGAATCCTCATATCGAAAAGGTAGAACTCTCTCAGCATATTGAACGTCTGATTGAAAGAATGCTGCCATCTGCAACGACAAAAGAGATTGCAATCACCAGTGATCAGACTGAAAACACCTGGATTAGTGCCGATCCGGGAATGCTTGACATGATTCTCGATAACATTCTCTCCAATGCCATCAAATACTCTCCGAACAACTCAACAATAGCGATAGCCGTAAAACGCAAGGCCAATACCATTATCTGCAGCATCAGCAATCAGGGAGCAGGCATTCCTGAAGAAAAACTGAACGCTATTTTTGAACGTTTTTACCGGGTCGATGAATCAAGAAACTCCGGAACAGGAGGATTTGGTTTAGGATTATCCATCGTTAAAAAACTTGCCGATCTCCAGAAAATCGAGGTATCGGTAACCAGTGAAACCAGCAAAGGTACCACGTTCACACTAACCTGTCAGGCCGGGGAGGTTAACCGTTGAAACCGCTCTTTCTTTTTATCGTCTCAGCCATTATTCTGGGCGCCACAGCCACCGCTTTTCCCGATCTGCTGCTCAACCCTGGCCCGCTGATGAAAGGCCATCATGCATTCA
This sequence comes from Pelodictyon phaeoclathratiforme BU-1, assembly GCF_000020645.1. Lineage (GTDB taxonomy): Bacteria > Bacteroidota > Chlorobiia > Chlorobiales > Chlorobiaceae > Chlorobium > Chlorobium phaeoclathratiforme. Next base: position 1,028,625 of record NC_011060.1, on the reverse strand, counting down.
AAGATAAGTGTCTGAGTTGTCACAAGCCATTCAGCGGCGCCGCTTCATTGCAATGCACCAGTTGTCACAAACAAAACGCCATAGGCATAAAAACTGTTGCTGGCTCACTTCTCCGGAAAGAGAGCAGCAAGGTTCTTTTTCACAAAGGCGTTACCAGCAACTCCTGCATCAACTGCCACAACGATCACAAGGGAACCGAAGCTGCAAAAACCGTCAAACCCTTTATGCACGCCGCTCTTTCAAGCGCATTGCAGAAAGAGTGCATCAACTGCCATAAAAACCAAAAGCCTGAAGATGGCCTCCATCACTCTGTAACGGAGAATTGTTCGACATGCCACACCAGAACAAAATGGAAACCGGCAACATTTGACCATAACCAACTAACTGCTTCAAACGGAAAAGAGTGTATCACCTGCCACAAGGCTGAGCAGCCAAATGACAATCTGCATCCTCTTCCAAAAGTTGACTGCGCAACATGCCACACATCCACTGCGTGGAAGCCTGCTACCTATGATCACAGCAAATATTTCCTCCTTGACGGCGATCACCTTGCCGCTTGCTCGACCTGCCATACCGATCCGGCTGACTTCAAAAAATATACTTGCTACAACTGTCATGAACACTCTCCCTCAAAAATTGCAGACGAGCATCTTGAGGAAGGTATATATAACTACCAGAACTGCATTAAATGCCATCGCAATGGAAGCGATGGAGAGCGAGAGGGAGGCTATGGAGGCGACCGGGAACACGAAGGCGGAGATGATGATTAGCTCTGCATCACCCAGTAAGGCTCCCCGTTATGTTCGACAAGCTTGAATCGGCCGGTTGCAAGCATCTCTTTCATAACCTCAGCCGTTTTATCATTCTCACCGGGAAAACAGTCAGCAATAGCTTTCTGAAGTTCTCGCTGCTGCACGGGGTGGCGTGAAACGATGGCCGTAATCGCTTCAAGCATATCCGGAGCGTTACGAAGATCCATATTGCCCTTGAGCGGATTAACTACGGTTGTTACCTCTGAAAGAATGGCAATTGCCCGCTCAATGCGCTCATCGGAGGGCAGGTGAACCTCCTGCTCGGGAGCTGGCCGGGTGGGGAGCACAAGGTGTACCATGTCAGGATTGATCTCTTTCAAGACAATGGCAAGATCGCGTAGCGCCTCGTCGGAATCGTTGATGCCACCAAGCAGCATCACCTCAATCCAGAGGCGCCCCTGGTATTCATGACGAAATGCAACAAGCCCCTCAAGATGCTGGCGAAAGGTCAGGCCTGCCGCCGGGCGGACGATCTGGTTGTGCAGAGCCTCAGAACCGGCATTGAGCGAGGGAAGCACAGCATCAGCCTGAAGCAGCTCCTCACGCACCTCCTCCAGATAGAGAAGCGAGCCATTGGTGATCACCGCAACAGGAATATCTGTCAGTTTTTTTACCTCCGCAATCAGCCAGCCAATCCCCTTGTAGAGCATGGTTTCGCCCGAGCCGACAAAGGTGATCCAGTCGAGCCCCTTGTGCCGTTCGAGCGCTTCGCGAATCTCCTCAAGAATCTCCTCACGCGCAAAAAACTCCTGCCGCTCGGTGACAAATTTCCGGGTCTTTCCCAACTGGCAATACACACAGTTCCAGGTACAGCTTTTCGGGGGAAGCAGATCAACACCAAGTGACTGGCCAAGCCTTTTTGAAGAGACCGGCCCAAAAACATATTTCATAGTTTTTGATTCCATTTTACCGTCAGCCAGCCTTCGCTGTAACGGCGAACTCCGACATTTTCGCTTCGCTCTCGGCCTCAAACGCCTCCTTGGAAATATGGGGCAACAAGAGGCTTGATGCCGTGAAGGCAAGGATCTCAATAACAAATATGACGGCATAGGCCAACATGTGGTTACCGGAAAGGGTATAGACCACATCGCGGATCACACCGGCGCCGGAATGACCGATAAAGATGGCAAGGCTCTGGGCGGTGCCCCAGAGGCCGATATAGATGCCGCTGCGACCCGCTGTCATGTTCATCATCATCGAGATGTTGGAAACACTTGCCGCACCGAGGCCCATACCGGTCACGACAAGACCGATTCGAAGCAGTGACTGGTCGTGCATGAAACCTGCGGCAATGATGACAGCGAATCCGATAGCACTGAACGTATTACCGAAATAGGCACCCCGCTTGAACCCTATCCGTGAAAGCAGAAAGCCGGTAACAAGCATGAAAATAAGCTGGGTACCGCCCATCATCGGTTTGAACAGCTTGGTCGTTTCTGAAACCGGCATCCCGAAAACTTCCGCACCAAAAGGATCCATAACAACTTCGTTGGCAAAGAGCGCAAAGATGGAGATGAAAATGTAGAAGGCGAACTGCAGCGTCCTTGGAGACGAGGAGAGCAGGCGCACCGACTGGAAAAAGCTGATGCTGTGCTTCCCTTTGCCCTGAGCAGCTTCCGCATTGCGGTTTTCTACACCGAGAACGGCCACAAGCCCGAAACAGAGTGTGATGAGACCGCCGATTTCAGCCACCTGCGTCAGCCGCTCAGGAGTAAAAACCTTCAGATAATTGCCGATGTTCCAGTTCGAAATGATAGCAGTCAGAACCATGAGGGTCCAGCTCGCTCCGGTTATCTTGCCGATATGCTCTTCAGGCACAACATCAGCAATCAGTGCGTAATATGCCGTGGTCGCAACCTGCAGACCGAAACCGAACAGAAGGAAAATGAAGGCGAGCTTCCACAGACCGATATCGGTCAGGAGAGCTGGCAGCATCTCCGAAAATGCTGTACCGCCTATCTTCACTTCATAGGCCGCTGCAGGTGAAAGCACAAAGGCAACAACGCAGCTCAAAAGCCCAAGAAGAATATACGGTGTCCTGTGATAACCGAAAATGCTGAATCGGTCCGACAAGTTGCCGATCCATACCTTGACGCCGAAAATGGCCAGAAGCTCCTTAAGGCTTATAAGCCCCAGCGCGATAGTTGCCGGCAGCAACAGCTCCTTGATCATGACCCGGTTCAGGATATCCTGAATGAAGCCGAGCATGAGGCCGAAACCCATCTGGAACATACAAAGACGTACCAGATTGAATGTCTTCACGATCTTCATAAAACAGCGCTAATGATTTCGGAAATACCGGCCAGCTTGCACTCAGCAGGAACGAATGGCACGCAATATAACAAAAAAGCCGGATGATTACTGACGCAGGTGATCGTCCGTTCCCTCCGCAAGCAGAGCGGCAAGACCGGTCAACCTTTGCGAAGAACGTTTGTTGCCGACAGCCATCGAAATTGCTTTCGGATCTCCGATAAGCATCACCAGTTTTTTCGCCCGTGTCACGGCTGTATAGATCAGGTTTCGCTCAAGCAGCGTATAGTGCTGCATGGAGAGCGGTATCACCACCGCCGGGTACTCCGACCCCTGACTCTTGTGGATCGTGATGGCATAGGCAAGAGCAATTTCATCAAGCGAGCCAGACTCATAGAGCACCTCCCGGCCATCATAGAGGACCCGAATCGTGCTCTCCTCTTCGTCCACAACCGCAATACGCCCGATATCGCCGTTAAAAACCTCCTTGTCGTAGTTGTTGACCACCTGAATCACCTTGTCCCCCTCGGCATACGTGGTTCCAAAACGCACAATTTTTCTGACAGCGCCGGGATTCAGCCGTTCCTGCAGCAGCGAATTCAGCGCTACCGTACCAAGCGGCCCCTTGTTCATGGGGGTCAGCACCTGAATATCCTGCAGCGGATCCATGCCGAATCGCCCGGGGATACGTTCAGCCACCACCAGCAGAAGCCTGCGCTGAATATCCGCCGTGCTTTCTGACGGCACCACATAAAAGTCAGAAAGCTCAGCGCCTGCCGTTGAGTCAGGAGGAGAAACCACAAACTCCCCGCGATTAATCCGGTGAGCATTGACAATGATCAAGGAGCTCTCAGCCTGACGAAAAATTTCTGTCAATCGCACCACAGGGAGTACGCCCGAATTGATCATATCGGCAAGCACAAACCCAGGGCCAACCGGAGGAAGCTGATCAACGTCACCCGCAAAAATAAGGGCTGAACGCCGGGAAACAGCCGCCAGCAAACGGTTCATCAACACCACATCAATCATGGAGGCTTCATCAACAATCACCAGATCAGCTTCCAGCGGATAAGAACTTCCCCGTCTGAATTCGCGAGCAAAGGGATCGAATTCAAGCAGCCGGTGAATGGTTTTCGCCTCCATTCCGGTAGATTCAGCAAGCCGTTTGGCCGCCCTGCCCGTTGGAGCGCAAAGCACAAACTTCAGCTTTCCGCTATCAAGAATCTTCAAAATGGTATTAATGATCGTCGTCTTGCCCACCCCCGGCCCGCCGGTAATAACCATGAACTTGCTTGAGAGCGCAAGAGCAACCGCGTTACGTTGTGATTCCGAAAGCTCAAGAGCAGAAAGCTTCTCCGCTTCAGGGATAACCGTTGCCGGATCAAGCGTTCCCCAGGGAAGCGCACCCTGCATAATCCGGCTGATACTTTTGGCAACTCCCCTCTCAGCTTTATACAGCGACGCGAGGTAATAACTCTTTTCTCCCTCCTCCTCAACGGCGACAATGGTGCCGATAGAGAGCTCCTGCCGGAGAGCATCTTCAAGCACCGGCTCAGGAATATCGAGAAGCTTCCTGCAGGCCGCAAGCAGCATTAGCTCCGGAACCCGGCAATGCCCCTCAAGCGAAAGCTCCTGAAGCGCATAACTGATACCTGCACGCGCCCTCAGCGGAGAGTCAGAAGTCATGCCAAGATTCCGGGCAATCTGGTCGGCTGTCCGAAAACCAATTCCCGGAATATCAAGGATGAGGCGGTATGGATTGGCACTCACCACCGCCACAGCCTCATCACCATAAACACGAAAAATCCGGACAATTCGCGACGTGCTCACCCCGTGAGAGTGAAGAAAGAGCATGATTTTCTTAATCGCCTTCTGCTCCGCCCAGCCAGCAACAATCTGCTGTAACTTTTTTTTACCAACACCGGGAAGCCCAAGCAGTTGTTCAGGATGATCTTCAATAACCGTAAAAACCTCCATTCCATAAGTCCGCACAAGCACTTTTGCCAGACGGTGCCCAACTCCCTTGACCATGCCGGAGGAGAGATATTTTGTGATTCCCTCAAGCGTATCGGGAGGAACAACTACGAGATGCGTCGCCTTAAACTGTAAACCCCAGCTCTTGTCGTTATGCCAGCAACCAACCGCCTCAATATGCTGGCCCATTGTGACGGAAGCAACATAACCCACAACGGTCACCGCATCACTCTCCCCTTTTCTACTGAGGCGCAAAACGCTGAACCCCGACAATTCGCTGAAAAAGCTCACCTTTTCAACAATACCGGTAATGCGCTTCTCACCGGGAGAGAGGGTGGAACTCGCATTCATGAAATGACTTTCAAGTATTCATTCTTTCGCAGACGAAGCCACGGCATGAGAGCGAATACCAGAAGTAAGACAAGATAGACCGAACCGGATACCTTGTCCCGACTGGCGATGTACGCAACCAGCGTTTGCTCCTGCAGGAGTGTGGCAAGACCCAGTTCCGCGAAGACGGAAAGAGCAAGCGCAAGAAAACCGACCAGCAACGACGTCCCTGCCTGATTGATTTCCGGAAAGCGCCGCAAAATATAGCCTGCAGAGTAGAAGATGACAAAGGCCATGATCGGCATTTCCGCCAGCTCCGCCCAACGCTCGCCAAGACGAGGCACAAGGAACGGTACCCGAAAGGAACCAAGCACAAAGCCCGTACCAAGCACGAATGCGAAATAGAGAAACCCGGCACGAATGATTTTTTGCATGGTACAGTTACCGATGTATCTGATTGCGAAACCTGACATTGTTAACCATCTAAAAACTCATTGGTCACGCACGACTGATCAGGAATTTATGGGCCATACAGGTGATGGTTTGCGGGCCCAGACCCAGGCAATAAAGTCCGTCATCGGCGGATCAATACCAAGTTCACGAAGCCGGGAACTCACCTGCCCCCGGTGGTAAGAGCTGTGGGCGGTTACCTGAAGGAGCGTCTGGCCGAGCGAGGGATTGGCAATTTCAAAACCAAGATTGTCGCTCACTTGCTTTGACCAAGGCAAGTGCACAACACGGTCCAGATCATCGGCAGAA